>JBOGSE010000611.1:0-10963 GCA_050694895.1 bacterium
CGTTAGGCGGACTGCACAGACATCGCGGCGATGAGGGGCCTCTATGGTTAGTTCTCCTCCCGGGTCGCCAATTCCGAGCCGACGCGGGGTCATACTTGCTACCCTCCTCGCCGGCGGCGCATCGCTGCTCCTCGTGTGGCTGCCACTCTACGCCACGGCGACCAACTCCTACTCGATCGGGCCGGACGGGGGCGGGGTCTCGACCTCGTCAGTGGGCAGGGCCACGCTCCTCGACGTCAATGGCGCCGGGGCCCTGGTGGGCCTCGTGCTACCGTTGGCCCTCGCCGTCGCGTCGTTGCTGGTGCCGGGCACGCGGTGGGTACGAGTAGCTACGGGCCTCAGCGCGGCCGCGCTCGTGGGGTTTGTTGTCCTCTCGGGGTTCTCGATCGGACTGTTCTACGTGCCCAGCGCGATCGCCATGGTAGTCGCCGCCGGGCAGCAAACAAGGGCGCGCGCAGCCGCCTAACCCGCGCATGCAGCTGACAGGCCGGACCGGCGCCACGCTCCGTGCGGGCGGCACCTTCCGGTGGCGGCGCTAAGGAACGAAGGTTTGCGCGGGCGCGGGCCTGAGGGCCTGCAGCTGATGCGCAATCCGTTAGGCGGCAGGTACTGACATCCGGCTCCGAGAATGACTCCGCGCCTGCCCCTATTGCTGTGCCTCGTTTCTGCGTGCGCCGCTGGGCATCCGCAGCGTCCCCTCGTCGCGCCGACCTTGCCGCGCATCGTTACGCTGTCGCAAACGATGGAACTCGCGGGCGTGCAGTATCGCATCGTCATCGTCGACACGGCGCCGCCGGTCACGGGATCGCTGACCGTCCTCAGTGGCGATCGCAACCGGGAGCGCCTTGAGGCGCGCTTCGGATGCCCGATGCGCCAAGCAGCGCCGGCCCCTGAGTGGCAGTGCAGTGTGCCGTTCCGGAGCAGGGCTCCAGATTGGGGCGCGCTGCTCAGGCAGCTTGACCGCGCCGGGCTGATGGCTCCGCCGATCGACTCGTCGCTGCGGCTGGTCCCGGTAATCGTCTGCAGTGACGGGACGCCCTGGAACCTCACGGTGCAATCGCCGGCGGGGGCCGTGTTAGTTCGCGACGAACAGGTCTGCGGCCCGACCAGCGCGCAGCGTGACGCATACGAGGAGCAGGTCGAGGCGGTTGCAGCAGCGGTAGTGGCGCTGGCCGACTCGGTTTAGGCGCGCGCCTGCGCGGACCTGCGGCCTAACCAGCGCATGCAGCTGACGGGCGCTCGCGTGGCGAGCGCGCGTGTGGGCCCGAGCGCCGACGCGGGGTGGACCATAGCGTTCGTATCGGCGGGGCTTGCCGCCCGCAGCTGATGCGCGATCCGTTAGGCGCATACCGAAAAGCCCCCATCACGCGTAAGCTTCCCGCATGGCCTTCACCTTCGAATGGGACCCCAAGAAGGCTGCGGCCAACGCCAAGAAGCACGGGGTCACGTTCGACGAAGCAGCGACGGCCTTCAACGACCCCTTCGGACTAGTGGTCGATGATCCCCGGCACTCGGTGGGTGAGCCCCGCGCGGTGCTGCTCGCCTACTCCCAGCAACGCCGGTTGCTTGCGGTCATGTTTACCGAGCGCCATGACCGCATTCGGTTGATCAGCGCGCGGAAAGCGACTCGTCGCGAACATCGAGCTTATGAAGAAGGCGCCTCGTAGCCGGCAGCGGCCCGAACCAGGTCCCGACGACATCCTGCCCGAGTACGACTTCAGCAAGGGCAGGCGGAACCCGTACGCGGCCCGTCTCGCGGCGGGCAGCCACATCGTCATCCTTGAGCCGGATGTAGCCGAAGTGTTCCCCGATTCCGCAGCGGTCAACGACGCGCTGCGGGCATTGGCTGGCATTATCCAGGAACGGCGCGGCCCACAGCGGCGTGCCCGATTCCCTCGCACCCGACGATCGCGCGTGCGGTAGCGCCTAACCAGCGCAGGCAGCTGGCGGGCGCTCCCGAGCCGGTCGCCTAGGGGCGACCGACCTCGGTCGGCGCGAACCAGGGACCATAGAATTCGTATCGGCGGGCACGTCGCCCGCAGCTGATGCGCGGTTCGTTAGACCGCGCCGTTAGGTTCCACCTCATGCCGCGATCGCCGGGCGCCCGCTCGCCGGGCAGTATCATTCAACTCCACATCGCGCTTCGGGAGATAGCGCCACCGATCTGGCGGCGCGTGCTGGTCCGGGACACAACGACGCTCGCCAAGCTCCACGCGATCATTCAGGACGTGATGGGGTGGGAGAACTACCATCTCTACCGGTTCACAATCGGCACGTCTGACTTCGAGGCGCCCGATCCCGAGGCCACCGGTCAGGATGCCACCCGCACAAAACTCAAGGACCTGCGACTCCGAACCGGCGACAGCTTCGAGTACGTCTATGACTTCGGCGACGACTGGCAACATGTCGTCACCGTCGAGAACTATCTGAGGGCTGAGGCTGACCACTTCTATCCGTGGTGCACGGGCGGAGCGCGCAACTGCCCGCCAGAAGACTGCGGGGGCCCGTACCGCTATGCGGAGGTTCTGCAGATTCTTCAGGATCCCGAAGACCCGGAGTATGGCGAGCTCGCGGAGTGGCTTCGGGATGACTTCCAGCCGGAAGCATTCGATCTGCGGACCACGAACCGCATCTTGATGTTGGCGTTCAGCCGGGGCGCGGTCTAACCAGCGCATGCAGCTGACGGGCGCTTTTGGGCGAAGCGCCCGGCGACGCGTGGCGGCGTCGCACAACTAAGGACCGTAGGTTTGTGCACGGCGGGCGGCTCGCCCGCAGCTGATGCGCGGTCCGTTAGGCGGCAGCGCGCTTGGAGAGCACCGTGATCGTCGCTAGCGGAGGGCGAGCCATGAGAGCCGGACGCGTGGCAACCACAATCCTCTGGGTGGCGATGCTGGCGACTACTGCGGGCTGCCAGCAACAGCCGTCTGACACAACGGAAGCCTTAACCGAGCGCAACAAGGCTCTGGTTCGTCGTTGGATCGAAGAAGGCTTCAACCAGCGCAATCTAAAAGTAGTAGACGAACTCTTCGCGGAACGAGTTGCGGTCAATGGGCAGATCGTTGGCCGTGATGGCCTTAAGGAGAGCATGAGTCGCCACCTTCGCGGCTTTCCCGACCTACACGTAACAATTGACGATATCGTCGCCGAAGGCAGGAAGGTTGGTATCTGGTACACGGTTGAGGGCATGCACCGAGGTGAATTCGAAGCCATCGCGCCAACCGGCAACCACGTGAACTGGATTGGGTTCGACCTTTTCAGCATTGAGGGGGACAAGATCTCCGAGGCGCGGTTCCTGTCCGATTTCCACGGTCTTCTGACTCAACTCGGCGCGACCGTCTCACTGCCCCGACCGCCAGAGCGAGCGCGACCGTGATGAGCCGCAGCGCGTGCCGCCTAACCAGCGCATGCAGCTGACCGGCCGGTGGAGGGCTCAGCATCCCTGCACGGCCGCCTTCCGTCCGGCCGCTGTGGAGGCGTTGATTTGTGCACAGCGGGCCTTCACCGCCCGCAGCTGATGCGCGATCCGTTAGACGCCGCTTTACGCGAGGAGGTTCGATGAAACACGTGGCAATCGGCGTTCTCTTCCCAGCATTCCTGACAGCGGCATGCGATTCCGCCAGCACGCCAGATCCAGCCGCTGACCGTCAGGCCATCGCTGCCGCGACCGCTCAGTTCCAGGCCGCCGAGAACGCCGGAAGTGTCGACCAGTTTCGAGCTTACTTCGCTGACGACCTGGTGATGATGGGGCCCAACATGCCACCAGTGACCGGTGGGGACAGTGTGGCCGCCCTAATGCGGGTGTTCCACGATGCGTTCGCAGTGCAGGTTGAGTACTACAGTCAGGAGATTGTGGTGTTCGGCGATTGGGCCTTTGATCGGGGCACGGAGCGTTACACGCTGACTCCGAAGGCTGGTGGGGCTCCAATCCGGCGGAGCGGCAACTACCTCTACCTGTATCAGCGTCAAAAGGATGGTTCCTGGAAACAAAGCCGAGTCATCTGGAATAGCAGCGATCCGTTGCGATAAGGCGGCGTCTAACAAGCGTTTGCAGCCGACGAAGGCGCGGCGCGCGCAGAAGAAGCGACGGACTAGGAAGTAGGATGGCGCCGCGCCTTCGCGGCTGAAACGCATGGCGTTAGGCGCCACCGAGAGCGGCTCGTTGCCCAGCTTCTCGACGAAGCAGAGGTCCCGATGTCCAACACACCCCTCTTCGACCGGCTTACCACGGTAATTCTTCGGGTCCGGGACTACGAGGCCGCCGCCGAGTGGTATGGCGAGCGGCTTGGCCTCCAGGCCATCCACACGGATCCCGTGGAAGGGCTCGTGATCCTCCCGTTCGACGGCCACAGCCTCACGTTGTGGCAGCTCAAGTCTGGCGAAACGCTCCCGCCCCACGGGACCTGTGTGCCGTTCCCGATCTTCGTGACGGCCAATGCGGCGGCCCTTCATGCCGAACTCCAGACGCGCGGCGTAGTGGTCGAAACCATCCAGGAGGGGGGTGGGGTGCGCTCCTTCGGCTTCTGGGACTTGGATGGCAACCGGCTGGAAGCATGCCAAGCGCTCGCTCAGCCAGTGGTGCCTACCGGCTTAGCCGGTGGCGCCTAACCAGCGCATGCAGCTGACGGGCGCTCCGGTGGCGAGCCCCCGTGCCGGCCGGCGCGCCGGCCCGCGGGTAGACCATAGAATTCGTATGCGCGGGCACGTCGCCCGCAGCTGATGCGCGGTCCGTTAGGCGGACGGCGAGCCCAAGCACACTCAAGTGTGGAGGCGCATGAGACCGACAATCCCTCTAGCTGAGTGGCGCCTCGCCGTCGCCGTGTCGTCAACGCGTGATCTCCAGGAGTTGCCCGGCCGTCCGGCGAGTGATTGCGCCTGCGCCTGGTGCCGCAACTGGGCTGAAGTCCACGGACGTGCCTTGCCGTCATCGGTCCGGGATGAGTTCCACCGCTTGGGCATCGATCCGGCCCGCCCCAGCGACTTGTACGCATTCGCGGAAACCCGAGAATTCGTGGACTATCGCGTGACGTACCATTGTGTCGGTGAGATCCTGGGGGGACCGGCCGTCTACCGCGTAGATCCGAATCTGGGTCAGGTGCGAGAATATGTCCGCGTCCGGAACCTCCCTCCCGTCCTTGGGCTGTCGGTGGCGTATCAGGATGCTGTCCATGAGCCAGCTCCTTGGTTCCAAGGCAGTTCAGAGGGCAAGCTCATACAGATTGATGTCCGGCTGGGGGTTCCTTGGCTGCTTCAGGAGCCGCGGCCGCCGGTATCGGTAGCCTGATCGTCGGGCTCCAGCGCGCACGCCGCCGCCCAACCCGCTAATGCAGCCGACAAACGCGGGTGACGCTAGGTGCCGCCCGCGTCCGGCCCTCCCAGCGGCGAGAGGTTGTCACAGGTCGTTTGCAGCTGATTAGCCATCCGTTAGGCGCACGCACCGAAACTCCGGCAAACGCGTATGCATCACCGAGACCAGATGGCCATTCAGCGAGAACTGCGTCGGGTCGGTCGATTTAACGCAACTCGGCGGGCTCGCGTTCGGGACAGGCGGACCGAGCCTCCAAGACCTGATGGCGTGGCTGCGGCGCGTGCCCACGGCGATCGGTCACGCCGAATTCGTGCGACGCCTACAGACTGCCGGCCCACGAGCTGGGCTCGCCGCAGCCGAAGGTGTGCCGCCGGCGGATCCTGATTTCCGCGATCCAGAGACCGACGAGCTCGAAGCGCTGCTGGACGAGATTGAGCGGGTCTGTCCGCCTGCCGAGCAACCTGAGGACTTCGGCCTGCAGTTTCCGCATGGGCGCGCAGCCGCGCTGGCAGCCTTGCGCCGGTTACCGAGTCGCTCAAGCGCCGATGTGATCGTGCGGGCGCTTGCCGAGCCCCCGACGGAATCGTCGCAAGGCTCGGACACGTGCTGAGCGGTCGGAGAGATCCTTGACAGATTAGACCGGAGACATGGTTGACAGTCTCCGGTGGCGCGTAAGCCGACCGCGATCATCTTCGATCCGGCCGGTGCGCTCGGAAAAACGACCGAGTTTCAAACTGCGATAGTATGCGTCCCACAGCCCGTCGGCGACCGCTTCGAGGCCCACGGTCTCCTCGGCCAGGACGTGGCTGACGTTGACCCAGGCCTTCTGCCAGCGGATGCCGTTGCGACTGACCTTCCGCAGCTCGAAGTGTCCGGGGTACTCGAGCGGCTCCACGGGGCCGCGATAGGGCCGCGGCGAGGGGCGGTAGCGCGTCGCCGGGGGCTGCATGTCGAGACTCTCGTGCGGCCGCGCCGCGTTGAACTCCTGGCGGAAGGTGTTGAAGCAGCGCTGCTGCGCGCGCTGATCGGCGGCTGGAGGCCGGGTGGTGGCGGCCTTGAGTGTCCGATGCATGCGCTCGTGCCGGGGATTCTGCTCCGGATGGCCGGGCTCGATCAGCTCGGGGTGAATGCCGCACCGGAGCAGCCAGACACTGAGGTGCGAGAGCCGGGCGAGGGCGCCGCTGGCAAACGGTGCCCCATTGTCGGTCCGGATCCGCTCGGGCAGCCCATGCGCCTGGAAGAGGTGCGTGAGGACGGGACGGACGAGGGCGCGGGTCGGCTGGAGGAGCGCTTGGCAGCCGAGGAGATAGCGGCTGTAGTCGTCGGCCACCGTGAGCGGATAGCAGTAGTGGCCGTCCCGCGTGCGGAAGTGACCCTTGAAGTCGACGGTCCAGAGCGCATTCGGCGCGCCGGCGACGGTGCGGGGGCGGCCCGGATGGGTGAGTGGTCGGCGGCGGCGGCGCCCGCGGATGAGACCCCGGCGGGTCAGCCACACACCCACGGTGCTCGGCGCGGGCCACGGGACATCGGGTGATCGCTGGCGGGCGAGCCAGAGGAGCTTCTTCGGCCCCCACGTGGGATGCCGCCGGCGGGCCTCGGCGAGCTGGTCGATGACGGCACTGGGCGTCTGGCGGGGCGAGTGCTGCGGCCGCCGCGAGTGGGCCTCGAGGCCGGCGCGGCCCTCGCGGCGGTAGCGGGCGAGCACCGCGTAGCCGGTCTCCCGGCTCACGCCATAGTGAGCGCAGAGCGCGGTGAACGAGAAGGCCCCGAGCTCGAAGTCGCGGATGAAGAGGAGGCGCTGCGTCATGGCTGACGTCGTGCTCCACGGCATGGGGCACCTCCTGGTGCCCGTGAACCTGCGGCGGAGTGTCAACCATGTCTCCGGTCTAAGCTGTCAGGGATCTCTCCGATCCGTACCACCTGGCCACCTAACCAGCGCATGCAGCTGTCGGGCGCTGTCTACGCCAGTTCCCGTGCGGGCCGGAGCACCGTCCCGCGGTGGACCGTAGAATTCGTATACGTTGAGGTTGCGCCCGCAGCTGATGCGCGATCCGTTATGCGGCATTTGTTTCGATCGGCTTAACCTAAGAGGCCGCTTTCGAACGAGGGTGTGTAAAAAGTCGCGCTCATTTGTGTCAATGGGAGACAATCGGCAAGAACGACTATGTTTCGAGCAGCTATCCCAAGTTTTCTCCCCCTCACGCTCATAAGATGGCGAAAAGCTGCTGTTTCGTCCCACCGGCAACGGTCGCGGGAACGGGCCTGCAACGATACTGGGGTAGGTGGGGTGTGAACACCGCAACACAATCCCGCGGTTCCGGCCCGGAGACTCGGAGTCGACACTCATCAACCTGCTGATCGGCTTGTTATCGACACAGGCGAGGGGAGACAGGGGAATTTCAGAGCTGGACCGCAACCAGAGGAGCCATATGCCGAGTAACACCAGCGGGGTCGGTGGCGAACCGCTGGCGCGGTTAGGGGTCCGACTTCTTGGTGTAGTCGAGATCATCTTGGACGGCCGGCGTCTTCGCGCCTTCAACTCTCTTCGCCTGCAACGGTTTCTGGCGTTGATCGCGTTACGTAGAGACCTGCAGCACCGCTCACGACTCGCATTCGAGCTCTGGCCCGACTCTGACGAACGTCAGGCGCGCACCAACCTCAGAAAGCTGCTCCACGAGTTCCGTCATTCCCTTCCCGACACCGGTCAGTTCGTCCAGATCGACAACGAGACTGTGCGGTGGATTCCGACTGGGCCGAGCGAGGTCGACGTGCTGAGGTTCCGTGATGCCATAGCGGCCGGCGATCTCGAGCTCGCCGCGCGCCTCTATTCTGGCGATCTCCTTCCAGCTTGTTATGACGACTGGGTCCTGGACGAGCGAGCGAAACTTCGAGCCGAGGCGTGTGGGGCCCTCATGCGACTGATAGAAGAGGCTGCGGGCCGCGACGACCACAAAGCCACGATCAGCTATGCCCAACGCATCAGTGATCTGGAGCCGACCGACGAAGCGGCCGTTCGACTTCAGATGGAAGCACATCTCGCACTGGGCGATAGAGCCGCGGCGCTGCGCTGCTACCACCGGTACGCGGAGGTGCTGCAGCGCGAGCTTGAGGTGGCACCGGGCGAGGCGGTCAGGGCCATGTACCAACAGCTCCGCGCTGGCACAGTCGACGGCGACGAAGTGCGGGGCAAGGCCCTGGCACACGTTGCCGAATCGCCTTTCGTGGGCCGCGACCTCGAGTTGAACCAGCTCAAGGAGGCATGGAATACCGCGCGGGAGGGTGGGGCACATCTCTTGTTGGTGACCGGAGAACCTGGCATCGGAAAGACCCGTCTCGCACTGGAACTCGGCCGCCGCGTTCGAGCAGACGGACACGTGGTGGCTTCGGCTCGTGCTTACGAGGCTGCGGGCAGACTGCCGTGGGGTCCCGTCGTCGACCTACTGCGATCGGATGCTCTGCGGAGCCACATCGACACGCTCGACACGGTCTGGAGGGCCGAGCTCGCTCGTCTCCTGCCCGAACTCCTCGACGATTCACTGCCATCCGGACCGAGCCAGTCGGGTGACCTTGCTCAGCGCTATCGGTTGTTCGATGCTGTGAGCCGAGCCATTGTCGTCGGCGACCGCCCGCGCCTGCTGATCATCGACGATCTGCAGTGGTGTGACGCCGAGACCATTGAGTTGATCGGTTTCGTTGTCCGTTCCGGACAGACGGCACCGGTCCTCATCGTCGGTACTGTCCGCTCGGAGGAGATCCCGGAGCATCATCCCCTCGTTGGACTCGTCGCCGCCTTGGGCCACGACCAGGCAGTGACCACCGTGCCACTCGACCGGCTTGACGAAGCCACCACTGCGACGCTCGCCGCTCGGATACGCTCTACAGACACGATTGATCCGGAATTGGCGGCACGACTCTGGGGCGAGACCGAAGGCAATCCACTCTTTGTCATCGAAGTTCTTCGAGCCGGGATCTCCCCTGACCGAGGTCAGGCAGTGCTCACACCGACGATGCGGGCGGTGCTGCGCGCCAGACTAGGCCAACTACCTGACGGCGCTCGGCGACTAGCCGAGGTGGCGGCGATCATCGGTCGGCCCTTCTCGGTTGATCTGATGGTCTCGGCTACTGGGATCGGTGAGCACGAGCTCGTTGATCATGTCGACGAACTCTGGCGTCGGCGGATCATCCGCGATCAGGGGCTCACGTACGATTTCAGTCACGACAAGCTTCGAGCGGTTGCCCTGGAGATGGTCAGTCCACCTCGTCGACGTCAACTCCACCGGGCCGTCGCCGAGGCGATCGCGGTCGAGCTCCACAACGACATCCACGCGGCCGCCCCGCAACTGGCCGCACACTACGACCAGGCCGGCATGGTGGAACCGGCCATCGAGGCCTACCGCGTGGCGGGGGCCAGAGCGGTGGCGGTGTCGGCCCTCGATGAAGCCGTCACCATGTTTCGGAGAGCGCTCTCACTACTCGCTGAGGTGCCAACATCACCCGACCGCGATGCGCTCGAGCTCGACATCCGGATCGCCCTCGGATCACCCCTCGTGGCCCTTGAGGGCTACGGCTGCAAGGGTGCGCACCAACTCTACGAGCGAGCCCTGTCGCTTTGCCGCAAGCTCAACCGACTCGTGGACCCACCGATTCTCCGCGGTCTCGGCCTCGCCCGGCTGCAGGGCTGCCGCTTCGACGATTGCAGTGAACTCGGCCAGGCCCTCCTCGACGATGAGAGTCATGATCCGATCGCCAGGACAGAGGGCCGATATCTCCTCGGCGTGAGCGCGTTTTGGCGGGGCGATCTGGCTAGAGCCCGCCATTATCTCGAGGGCGCTATCGAAGCCTACGACGTGTCCCATCGCGACGAGCATCTGGCGGCGTACGCCCAGGACCCAAAGGCGGTTTGCCTCGTACGGCTGGCCTGGATCGAGCTGTGGGCCGGAGATGCCGGCCGGGCCGACGAGACAGCCCGATCAGCTCTTGAGTTGGCTGTCGATCTCGATCATCTGATGACGTTGTGGTACGTCATCACTTACGCGGCGATAATCGCAGCCGAATCCGAAGATCTCGCCCGCCTCGCCGAGCTCCTCGCCGACGCCGACCTTCAATGGAAGCGCCTTTCGGAGCGCTACCTCATGGTCGTCCTGGATGCTCTTCGGGGTTGGCTGGACGTCTGCGAGGGATCGACTGGGGGCATCGAGAAGATCGTGCGGTCGGTGGCGCGCTCGCGTACCGAAGGGGAGACCCTCCACCTGACCTACACACTCCTTCTCCTCGCCCGGGCTCGCGGCATGGTTGGCGAGTTCCGCCAGGGACGAGCCGCCACTCGCGAGGGGCTCTCGTGGTCACACGAGTGCAACCAGCGCTATCTCGAGGCCGAGCTGTGGCGAGTCGACGGGGAGCTCGCTTATCGCAGCGGAGAATCCGAAGCCGCCGCCGCTTCTCTGCGCCGTGCCGTCGACATCGCCACCGCTCAAGGGGCGGGCTGGTTGGAGCTTCGGGCGCTCCACTCCTTCGCCAGTCGATTTCCCGATCAGACACTGCGTGAGCAACTTGGGGACCTCATCGAGACGATCCCGTCGGGCCATAATCTCCCGGCGTTCCGAGCAGCAAGACGCCTTCTGAGCGAGTCCGGTTGAGAGGGAACGCTTCGGGAACGCC
>JBOGSE010000612.1:0-1375 GCA_050694895.1 bacterium
AGAAGAGCAGGATGTTGGCAAAGGTGAACTCGCCCATCACGATCGCCAGGGTGAGGAACGCGCTGCTGAGCACCGCCACCTGGATGTTGGGGAGGATGATCCGCGTGAGGATCGTGGTCCAGCCGGCGCCGAGGTTCTGCGCCGCCTCGGTCAGCGTGTGGACGTCGATGGCCCGAAGCCCCGCGTCCAGCGATCGGTACAGATAGGGCAGCGCGAGGATCACGTAGGCCGCCACGAGCACCTGCGGGGTGCCGATAAAGAACTGCGGTGCTTCGCGGTAGACGTTCAGGAGACCGACGACGAGCACGATCGGTGGCACGACAAAGGGCAGAACGGAGATGAACTCCACCGTGGGCCTGAGGCGCGGCAGCCGCAGGTGCACCCAGTAGGCCGTCGGCACGACCAGCACGAGCGCGATGGCGATGGTTTCGAGGGCCAGTTTGAACGAGAGCCAGAAGCTCTCCCGAAACCGGGGATCGTTGAGGATCACGCCGTAGGCGGAGAGATCATGGCGTCCGGCCCCCGCCCGCAGGCTGAACTCCGCGGTGGCCGCCAGTGGCACGATGAAATAGGCCGCTCCCAAAAGCAGCCAGAAGGCGCGCCAGAACGAGAACCGGTCAGTCACGGGCCCAGCGCGCGGTCCGCTGCTGGAGCACTGCGTACAGTCCCATGGAGATGGCGATGACCACGATCATCCCCAAGGCAAGGGCCTGGCCCAGGTGCGGGTCGGTCAGGACATTGCCCTGCAGAACGTTGCCGATCTGCATGGGCGTGAGGCTGATGACTCCGGAGGTCAGGGCGTAGGGGGTCGCGTACGCTGCGAAAGCGTTGCCGAACAGTAGCACCATCGCCCCAAGCAGTGAGGGCAGGAGCACCGGGAGTCCGATGTACCGCCAGTACTGGAAGCCGGACGCTCCGAGATTCGAGGCGGCTTCCCGCCACTCGCGCCTCAGACCGTCGATGGTCGGCGCGATCACCAGCACCATGAGCGGGATCTGAAAATACAGGTACGTGAGGGCCAGGCCGGTAAACGAAAAAAGAGTAAAGCCCCGGCCGTAGAGATCCAGCCCTGCGTTCTTGAGCAACTGCGTGAGAAAGCCGGTCGTGCCCAGCGTGGCGATAAAGGCAAACGCGAGCGGCACGCCCGCAAAGTTTGCGGCCACACCGGAAAACGTGGTCAACGCCGGCCGGATCCAACGCGGGCTGCCGGGGGCGAGTGCGGCATACGCCATGAGAAGGCCGATCACCCCGCCGGCCAGGGCCGTCGCGGCGCTGATCTGGAGGCTATTGATGTACGCCTGCAGGTATTGTGGATCGAGCACGGCCGCGAGATTGGCCAGGGTAAAAGCACCCTCCTGGTTTTGAAACGCGCCCA
>JBOGSE010000613.1:0-2530 GCA_050694895.1 bacterium
CCCTCGGCTGCTCCCTCCGCCGCCCGCGGAAAGTGGTGCGAGAAGATGGCGGCGAGGAACATCCGGCAGATCCGCTTCGCACCCTCGTGGTCGAAGGCCTCGGGATCGATCAGCAGGTCGGCCCACAGCCCGTCGCTCAGCGCATTGATGCCGTGGGCCGCGTCCGCCGCATCGATGCCGGCATAGCCGCCCTCGGCGATCAGCTGCTCGCACAACGCCCGGGTCTGCGCGAGATAGCGCTCCTCCAGCTCGGACACGACGCTGCGGTAGAGCGGCCGCGACTGCGCCTCGGCCCAGAAGGCGAACCACACCGCCACCTTCTCCAGAGTGCAGATCGCCGGGTGGAAGTCGGCCTCGACCATCGCGTCGAGCCCGGCCGCCGGCGCGCCGCCGGCCGCGGCGATCGCCGACATCCAGAACGACTCATACTCCTCGGCAAGCTGCGCCAGCGTTGCCGCCAGCAGCTGGTCCTTGCCCTTGAAGTAGAAGTTGACGATGGCCGGCGACAGCCCGGCCGCGCCGGCCACGTGAGTCAGGGTCGTGCCGGCAAAGCCGCGCCGGCCGATGGTACTGATTGTGGCGTCGATCAGCTGGCGCTGCCGAGCCTCCTTGACCACATTCGGCTTCGACACTCTGCCCTGCTCCTCACCGCCGCAAAGATGATGAAAATCGAATAACGCTCTGACTTGTATAACTATTTCTGTTTCTACGCAAGTCCTTTGCCGGCCACGACTGGACAGCTCGACGGGCCGCATGGTAGCCTTCTGTATCGTCATTCAGAATTCTGTCTGATTAGTCAATCAAGAAACACACCTAGGGTCTGTACTCATCCCGGCTATTGAATTCGATTCGTGGGTGTGATTCACCGTAGATGGAGGTGGATCATGCGATTTGATCTGAGCGATGAGGAATGGGCGATTCTGGAGCCGTTGGTTCCTGCAGCACGACGGTCTCGCCGGGTCGATGACCGCCGGATCATGAACGGGATCTGCTTTGTCCTGCGCACCGGCATCCCCTGGCGGGACCTGCCCGAGCGGTATGGCCCCTACACGACGGCCTATAACCGCTTCAATCGCTGGTCGGCGCGCGGCATCTGGGGCCGGATGTTTGCGGCTCTCGCGGCCAAATCCCGCGACAGCCTGCAGATGATCGACAGCACCATCGTCAAGGCGCACCGCGCGGCCGCCGGCGCAAAAGGGGGGAGCGCAATCAGGCGATCGGCATCAGCCGCGGCGGGCGCACGACGAAAATCCATGCGCTCGTCGACGGCCAGGGCCGGCCGCTTCACTTCGTCGTGACCGGCGGCCAGGTGCATGACAACCAAGTCGTCGGCGAGCTCCTGCAGGCACCCCAGCCGGCCTTGGCCGTGACCGCCGACAAAGCCTATGACAGCAAAGCCGTGCGCCAGCAGATCAAGGATGATGGTGCCGTGCCGATCATTCCCAGCCGATCCAATGCCCTCAAGAAGGCACGCTGCCCCCAGCGCATCTACCGCAAGCGGCACATGATCGAAAACTTCTTCTGCCGCATCAAGGATTGGCGGCGCCTCGCCACCCGCTACGACAAGCTGGCCCGCAACTTCCTCGCCGCCACTTGCCTCGTCGCCGCCCTTTACTGGGCTATGCTATGAGTCCACACCCTAGTTGACCGATTTGAAGTCAGCGAACCCCGAAACGACGCCGTGCCAGAGCTGTATTGGTCCGATGCGCGCCATTTCCCGACCGGACTGCGACCTTGACGGTGCCTAGGTCATTCATCAATGCCGATATGGGCGAATTTCTAGCGGCCGTGTCGCGCGCATGCGAAACGGTCTGCGCGCCTGCACGCAGCCCGAAAGGCGAGGATGGATATCGTACGGCTCCGACGCGTCCGCACGCCGATGTATCATCTGGGCTCGACTAAGGAGCCTCGTGCGGGCATCCTTGCGGATGCTACTCTTTACGTCGATGGCTCAATTGCGGGCTTCGGGCATACAACAGCGGTCCAAATCCGTAGCGGATAGCCGATCCTTCACTAGGCTATGGCTACACCCAGGAGCGGCTTTCCCCTCGGAGGAAATCAGCAATGGCTGACCGGACGGCAACTGACGTTGGCAGCGCACGGCAGTCGGCTGCGACCGGTCGGGTGATACCAGTAATACTTTCAGGCGGGACTGGCCGTCGGCTCTGGCCGATGTCGCGCAAGCTGTACCCGAAGCAATTGCTGCCACTCGTGTCCGCCCGATCGATGGTCCAGGAGACCGCCCTGCGCGTCGGCGATACCAGCCTTTTCGCCCCCCCTTTCGTGGTCTGCAACGAGGACCATCGTTTCATGATCGCCGAACAGCTTCGCGAAATCGGTCTTACGGGTGCAACAATCTTTGTCGAGCCAGTGGGCCGCAGCACGGCGGCCGCAATTGCGGTGGCGGCGATCCAGGCTGACGCTCAGGAGCCGGATGCGATTCTGTTGATTTTGCCGGCCGACCATCTGGTCCAGAACCGGGAGGCGTTCCAGGCCGCGGTCCGGCGGGGAAGCAAGGTCGCTGCTG
The DNA here is from genome assembly GCA_050694895.1 of bacterium. Taxonomy (GTDB): domain Bacteria; phylum Sysuimicrobiota; class Sysuimicrobiia; order Sysuimicrobiales; family Humicultoraceae; genus JBQTJP01. Next base: position 2,528 of record JBOGSE010000613.1, read on the forward strand.
CAG
>JBOGSE010000614.1:0-11339 GCA_050694895.1 bacterium
TGGCCGCCGAGTACATTCTCAATGAAGGCAACTACCAGGTCGTCCTGTGCGAGCGGGGTATTCGCGGATTCAGCGATCAGACGCGGTACACGCTCGACCTCTCGGCGATCCCCGTGCTCAAGCGCCTTACGCATCTGCCCGTCATCGTGGATCCCAGTCAGGGGACGGGAAAGTGGCGCTTCGTGGCGCCGATGGCGCGCGCCGCGGTGGCCGCCGGCGCCGACGGGCTGATCGTGGAGGTGCATCCCGATCCGGCGAACGCGCTCAGCGACGGCCCGCAGCAGTTGAATCTAGAGAACTTTTCAGGCCTCATGACCTCGCTGCGTCCGATCGCCGGCGCCGTGGGGCGGGAGATGTAATGACGGACGCGCGGTCGGAAACCCCGGAGATATTTCCGCGCACCGTCGCGGTGATCGGCCTGGGATTGATCGGCGGGTCACTCGCGCTGCGCTTTCGCGCGGCGGGTGCGCGCGTGCTGGGCACGGATGTCGATCCCACAGCGATTGCCGTTGCGCGGCGTCGCGGAGCGATCGATGAGAGTGGCGACGCTCCGGGCATTGTTACGACGGCCGACCTGGTCATCGTGGCGACGCCACTGGAGCAGATCGTGCGCGTCGGAGTGGCCGTTGCCCGGCACATGCGGACCGGAGCGATCCTGACGGATGTGGGCAGTGTGAAGGCGCCGATCGTGTCGGCGATCACCGCCGCCCTGCCCGCGGGTGTGACGTTCGTTGGCGGACATCCGATGGCCGGCACCGAGGGCAGCGGGATGCTCGCGGCCGACGGTGCGCTGCTGGAGGGCAGGCCGTTCCTCCTGACGCCCACGGCGCGGACCGCACCCGACGCCGTGGCCGCGCTCCAGGAGGGCATCCGGCGCATCGGGATGCGTCCGGTCATTCTCGATCCCGTCCAGCATGACGAGCTGGTGGCGCAGGTGAGCCACCTGCCCTACCTGTTGAGCCTGGCGTTGCAGCGGGCGACCGCCGATGATGCACGCGCGATCGCCGGGCCCGGCTTTGAGGACATGACACGCGTCGCCCGCAGCCCGGGGGCGATGTGGGCGGCGATCTGCCGGGACAACCGTGACGCGATCGTTCGGGCGCTGGCGCGATACGAGCGCGAGCTGGGCCGGATGCGGACCGGTCTTGAGGCCGGCGCCATCCATGAGGTGCTGACGCGATGAGCCGTCTGGATATCACGCCGACGAAGACCGAGTTCCTCAGCCGCGCGCGCGAGGGCAACCTGATCCCTGTCGTCTGCAATCTCGCGGCCGACCTGGAGACCCCCATTTCGGCATTCCTCAAGCTGCGGGACGGCGGTGAGGCCTATCTGCTCGAGAGTGTTGAGGGCGGCGAGAAGCTCGGCCGCTACTCCTTCATCGGCACCGCGCCGAGGATCCGGATCCGTGCCTACGATCGACAGGTCGAGATCGATCAGCCCTCGGGGTCGTACGCTGTGGAGGGTGACCCTATTGAGCTGGCACGCGGTCTGCTGGCCGGCTACCGGCCGGTCCCGCATGCCGGACTTCCGCGCTTCTACGGCGGTGCGGTCGGGTACTTCGGGTATGACTGCGTGCGCCTCTGGGAGCGGCTCCCCAACCGGCCGCCGGATCCCGTCGGCCTGCCGACCTGCTACCTCGTGATCACGGATGCGGTCGTGATCTTCGACCACGTGACCCACGCGATGCGGATCGTGGCCAACGCGTCGGTCGATGGCAATCCCGCGGACGCCTACCGCGCGGCCGTGGCGACGATCGAGCAGGTGTATGAGCGACTGCGCAGCCCGCTGGTTCGACCCGAAGCCGGCGGGCATGTCGAGCCCGTCATGGAGCACGAGACGTCGGTGGCGGAGTACCTACGCGGTGTCCAGCGCGCGCGTGAGTACGTCGCGGCCGGAGACATCTTCCAGGTGGTGCTGTCGCGGCGGTTTTCTGCGAAGACCACCGGCGTTGACGCGCTGGAGGTCTATCGAGCGCTGCGCATGGTCAACCCGTCGCCCTACATGTTCTTTCTCGATTTCGATGGGGTGAAGATTGTCGGGTCGTCACCGGAGATGCTTGTGCGGCTGGAGGATGGCGTCCTGGAGACGCGTCCGCTGGCGGGCACGCGCCCCAGGGGCATCGACGAGGCCGACGATCGTCGGCTGGCCGAGGAGCTGCTCGCCGACGAAAAAGAGCGCGCCGAGCACGTGATGCTCATCGACCTGGGCCGCAACGATGCCGGCCGGGTCAGCCGGTACGGTACGGTTGAGGTGACGGATCTGATGAGCATCGAGCGGTTCAGCCATGTCATGCACATCGCGAGCAACGTCCGCGGGCGGCTCGTCGAGGGGCGTGATGCCTTTGACGTCCTCCGGGCCTGCTTCCCGGCGGGCACCGTCACCGGTGCGCCAAAGATTCGCGCGATGGAGATCATCGACGAGCTCGAGCCCGTGTCCCGCGGTCCGTACGGCGGCGCCGTCGGCTACGTCGGATATTCGGGCAACATGGACACGGCGCTGACGCTGCGCACAATCGTGATGGCGAACGACCGCGCTTACGTGCAGGCCGGCGCAGGGATCGTGGCCGACTCGGTTCCGGAGCGTGAGTATATGGAGACCGTGAACAAAGCCAAGGCGCTCGTGCGGGCCCTGGAGGTCGTCGGGCGCACGCGCGAGCCGTTGCTGCGCGCGGGTGCAGTGCGATGATCGCCGTCATCGACAACTACGATTCATTTACGTACAACCTGGTCCAGCATCTGGGGTCGCTGGGGGTCGGCCCGGAGGTGTTCCGCAACGATGCCACGTCGGTCGACGCTCTGGCCGCGCGGCGGCCGCGTGCGGTCGTGATTTCCCCGGGCCCGTGCACGCCGAAGGAGGCCGGCATTTCGGTGGACGTGATCCGGACGCTGGGGCCGCACATTCCCATCCTGGGGGTCTGCCTGGGACATCAATGCATCGGCGAGGCGTTCGGCGGGCGGGTGGTTCGCGCGCCCCTACCCGTGCACGGGAAGACGTCCCGGATCTTTCACGACAGCCGCGGGCTCTACGATGGGCTGCCGAGTCCGTTCGAGGCGACGCGCTATCACTCGCTCATCGTCGCGCGTGACGGACTGCCCGACTCCCTCGAGGTCTCCGCGCACCTGGAGGACGGCATGATCATGGGCCTGCGCCACAGAGCGTTCCCCATAGAGGGCGTGCAGTTCCATCCCGAGTCGGTGCTCACGACCGTCGGCAAACGGATACTGGTGCGATTCTTGATGCTCGCCGGGATCCCGGTCGTCGAGCCCGCCGAAGGCGGCGTCGGGCAGCAGGCGCAGCATCGCCCGCCGCAACGCGCGCACGTTGACGGGGTGGCGACATGATTCGCGAGGCCATCCGGAGTGTCGCTGATCGCCAGACCCTGTCCGAGCAGGACGCGTGGACCGCGATGGGAGAGATCATGGACGGCCAGGCGAGCCCCGCCCAGATCGCCGCGTTCATCACCGCCCTGCGCATGCGCGGCGAGACGGTAGACGAGATCGCGGGCTTCGCTCGGGCGATGCGCGAGCGGGCGCTCAGGGTCATCCCCCGGGTGGACCGGCTGATCGATGTCGTCGGCACCGGGGGCGATCGCGTGAGCACGTTCAATATCTCCACGACGACGGCGTTCGTCGTGGCCGGGGCCGGGGGGTACGTGGCCAAGCACGGCAACCGCGCCGTCAGCCGGCAGTCAGGGGCCGCCGACGTGCTCGAGGCGCTGGGCGTGAATATTCAAGTGGCGCCGGAGGTCGTGCAGCGCTGCATCGAAGACATCGGCATAGGCTTTCTGTTCGCGCCGATGTACCACGCCGCGATGAAGCACGCGGCCGGGCCGCGCAAAGAGATCGGCATCCGGACCGTCTTCAACATCCTGGGGCCGCTCGCGAATCCCGCGGGTGCCAGCAGCCTGCTGGTCGGGACATACGATCCGGCGCTCGTGCGGATCATGGCGGAAGTGCTGGGTGAGCTGGGTGTGCGGCGGGCCCTGGTCGTGCATGGCGATGGCATGGACGAGATGTCGACGCTGGGGCCCACGCAGGTCGGCGAGTTGCGGGACGGCCGTGTCCGCATGACGATCGTGGAGCCGTCGTCGGTCAAGATCACGACGCCGGCGCCGGAGGCGATCGCCGGGGGTACGCCGCAGCAGAATGCGGAAATCACGATCAAAGTGCTACGAGGAGAGTCCGGGCCGGCGCGCGACATCGTCGTGCTGAATGCGGGTGCCGCCCTTGTTGCCGCGGAGCTCGCAGAGGATCTGGCCGGAGGGATGGCCCTCGCGTCCAGATCGATCGACTCCGGCGCGGCCTACGAAAAACTCGAAGCACTGCGGGTGCAGACGCGGGCGGCATAGCGATGACGGTCCTGGACGAGATCGTTGCGCACAAGCGCGAAGAAGTAGCCGCGGCCAGGGTGGCGGTTCCCCTGGACGCTGTGCGCGCGCGCGCCGAGGCCGCGCCCGCGGCGCGTGATTTTGCGGCAGCGGTCACCGGCCCACCCGTGCGCATCATCGCGGAGATCAAGCGCGCGTCCCCGGCACGCGGTGACATTCGCGCGGACGCCGACCCGGCCGCGATCGCACGGACATACGCGCAGGGTGGCGCGGCCGCGATATCCGTGCTGACCGACCGGCGGTACTTTGGGGGCAGCGACGATGATTTCCAGGATGTTCGCGGAGCGGTGGGCCTGCCGGTGCTGCGCAAGGATTTCGTCGTCGATCCCTACCAGGTCTACCAGGCGCGGGCGCTGCACGCCGACGCGGTGCTGCTGATCGCCGGGACGGTCGGTGCGGCCGACCTGATGCGTCTCGCACGGCTGACCGCCGAGTTGGGCATGACGGCGCTCTTCGAGGTGCACACCGAGCCACAGGTCGACGAGGTGCTGGCCGCCGGAGCGCGCGTGGTCGGTGTCAACAACCGCGACCTGCGGACGCTTGCGGTCGACCTGGGGACGACGGCCCGCCTGCGGCCGCGCATCCCGACGGGCGTGGTGGTTATCAGTGAAAGCGGCATCGAGACCGCCGACGACATCGCGCGGGTGTGCCGCGAGGGCATCGATGCCGTCCTCGTCGGGACGGCGTTGATGGCCAGCTCGGAGCCGGCGGCGCACCTGCGGCGCCTGCGGCTGGCCGCGGAACAGACGAGAGGAGCGTTTCGATGAAGAAAGGGCGTTTGCTCACCGGCGACCGGGCCACCGGCAAACTTCACCTCGGGCACTACGTCGGCACGCTTGCCAACCGCGTGAGGCTGCAGGACGAGTACGACTGCTTCTTCCTCCTGGCCGACTATCACATTCTCACAACGCGGCTGGAGCATCTGGAGGAGATCGAGCAGAACATCAGGGACATCGTGCTCGACTACCTCAGCGTGGGGATCGACCCGGAGCGTTCGACGATCTTCCTGCAGTCGGCGGTGCCGCAGATCCCTGAATTGCAGTTAATTTTCTCGATGCTCGTGACCGTGCCCAGGCTTCAGCGTGTGCCAACGCTGAAAGAACAGATGCGGGATTTGCATATCTCGCAACCCTCGGCCGGGCTGCTGAACTATCCCGTGCTGCAGGCCGCGGACATCCTGTCGGTGCGCGGCGAAATCGTTCCCGTGGGCAAGGACCAGTCCGCGCACCTGGAGCTCACACGCGAGATCGCGCGGCGCTTCAACGACCAGTTCGCGCCGGTGTTTCCCGAGCCCGACACGCTGATCGGCGAGGTCGGGACGCTGCCGGGCACGGACGGGAAGGCGAAGATGAGCAAGTCGCTGGGAAATGTGATCTACCTCTCCGACGATGCCGAGACGGTCACCCAGCGCGTCATGCGCATGTACACCGATCCCAAGCGCATCCACCCCACCGACCCCGGCACGGTGGAGGGAAATCCCGTGTTCATCTATCACGACGCGTTCAACGCCAACCAGGCCGAGGTCAGTGAACTCAAGGAACGGTATCGGGCCGGCCGCGTGGGGGATATCGAGGTCAAGAAGCGCCTTGCGACCGCCCTGAACGCGTTCCTCGACCCCATTCGCGAGCGCCGGCAGCGGCTGGCCGCGAGGCCCGACTACGTGGATGAGCTCATCGTGGAAGGGAGCCGGCGCGCCCGGGTGGTCGCAGAGGACACGCTCGAGCGGACGCGCGAGGCGATGAAGATGGCCTACTATCGCGGCGTACGGCCCCGCGCGTAAGCCGTGATGACTTCTCCGCGCACGACCGATGCCGGGAGATTCGGGCGGTTTGGCGGCCGCTACGTCCCTGAGACGCTGATGCCGGCGCTCGACGAGCTCGAAGCCGCGTACGCACGCCTGAGCGGCGATCCCGACTTTCAGGCCGAGCTCAAAGGCGCCCTCCGTCACTACTGTGGGCGTCCGACGCCACTGTATTTTGCCGCGCGTCTCAGCGACGAGCTTGGGATCGCGGTCCACCTCAAGCGCGAAGACCTCCTGCATACCGGGGCGCATAAGATCAACAACGCCTTGGGCCAGGTGTTCATGGCGCGCCGGATGGGCAAGCGGCGCATCATCGCGGAGACCGGGGCGGGCCAGCACGGTGTGGCGACAGCGACCGCGGCCGCGGTCGCCGGCCTGCCCTGCGAAGTGTACATGGGCACTGAAGACATCGCGCGGCAAAGTCTCAACGTGTTCCGGATGAAGCTGCTCGGCGCGCGCGTCATACCGGTCGAGTCTGGCAGCCGCACGCTCAAGGACGCGATCAACGAGGCGCTGCGCGACTGGGTCACGAACGTCGCGACAACTTTCTATGTGATCGGCTCTGTGGTGGGACCCCATCCTTATCCGACGCTCGTGCGCGACTTTCAGACGATCATCGGCCGTGAGGCACGCGCGCAGATGCTCGAGCAGGCGGGGCGGCTGCCGGATGTGGCGATCGCCTGCGTGGGGGGCGGCAGCAATGCGCTCGGGCTCTTTCATGCCTTTCGCGATGATCCGGTCCGGTTGATCGGGGTCGAGGCCGGCGGCGATGGATTGGACACCGGCCGTCATGCCGCGACGCTGGTCGCCGGCGCGCCCGGCGTGCTGCACGGCGCGATGAGTTACATGCTGCAGGACGCCGGCGGTCAGGTGCGGGAGACGCATTCGATCGCGGCCGGGCTGGACTATCCGGGTGTGGGCCCTGAGCACGCGTTCCTGAAAGAGTCCGGGCGGGCGGAGTACGAGGCCGCCGACGATCGGACCGCGCTGGACGGATTTCGCCTCCTCGCCCGCACCGAGGGGATTTTGGCGGCGTTGGAGCCCGCGCATGCGGTCGGCTACCTGCAGCGCCTGGCGCCATCGCTGCCGAGCGGGTCGACGGTGGTCCTGTGTCTCTCAGGGCGGGGCGACAAAGACGTGCAGGTCGTGGCGCGGGCGCTCGGCGAGTCGGTGTGAGGCCGTGGTGATCACCGCGGCCGAGGCTAAAACGTGAGCCGCATCACGTCGACATTTGCCATGCTGCGCGCGCGCAATCGGCGCGCGCTCATCCCGTTTGCGATGGGCGGAGACCCATCTCTTGACGCGACCGAGGCGTTTCTTACGTGCTTCTCTAAATCCGGCGCCGACCTGCTGGAGATCGGCGTGCCGTTCTCTGATCCCATTGCCGATGGACCGGTCAATCAACGGGCGGCTCAGAGAGCGCTCGCCGCCGGTGTCACGCTAGGCGACATTCTCGACCTGGTGTCGCGCGTGCGCCACCGTCTGCATCAGCCGATCGTGCTGCTCTCGTACTACAATCCTGTCCTGCAGTTTGGGGCGGACCGGTTCTGCGCCCGGGCCGCATCCGCCGGCGTTGACGGCATCGTCATTCCGGACCTGCCGGCCGAAGAGGGCGGCTCTTTGCAGACGGCCGCGCAGCCGCACGGCGTCGACGTGATCTTCCTTGCCGCTCCAACCAGCACCGATGCCCGCCTCGCGCGGGTGGCGGCGTCGAGCCGCGGCTTTGTCTACTGCGTGTCGCTTGCGGGCGTGACCGGGGTGCGCGCGACGCTGGCCGCCGATATCGGCAGCCTCGTCGATCGCCTGCGCCGCCACACACGTCTGCCGGTCTGCGTCGGCTTTGGTGTTTCGACACCGGATCACGCCAGGCAGGTGGCCGCGGTGGCCGATGGGGTCATCGTCGGCAGCGCCGTGGTCACGCTGATTGAGCGTGATGGGGCAGCGGCGACGGCCGCGCTGGCAGCACTCCTTCGCAGCCTGCGGGCCGGCGTCGATGCTGCAGCACGTGAACGGGCACCCGGCGCACCGGCCACGTGATGGCGGGATCGGACAAAGACGTCTTCGTCCCACCTCCACATCGTGAAGATCCGGCCGCGGTCTATCTCAGGGTCCTGTGCGTTGTGTTTCACGGCGATCGGGTGCTGATGATCTTGCAGGGACGGTGGTGGAACTTCCCGGGGGGCAGGGTCGAGCGCGGCGAAGACCCCCTCGATACTGCGCAGCGCGAGTTGCTTGAAGAAGCGGGAATTCAAACCAATCTGCAGTTCCGCGGGGTGGCGACGGCGATCGTCCGCGAGACCGGCGAGTACTGGTCAATGTTCTTGTTTGCGGCCAGCGTGGATCGACCCGATATCGTGCCGTCACCCGAAGGCCCGCTGCGGTGGGTCGCGCCGGACGAAATCGCTGTGCTCCCGGTCTTTCCCGACATCCCGTATCTGCTCCCCCACCTGAGGGATCCGGCAGGAGGAATTCTCCTGGCGAAGTACACGTTTGCACGCCGGGAGGCTACGACACTGGAGACATCCTCGATCCGCGTGTCGCTCCACGGCGGCAGGTAATGGGTATGGATGAAGAGATCCTGGTCGTTCCGCGGGCCGAGCTGTTCTGGAACGGGCCGTTTCACGGCGTCGCGTCCGCTGGCCTGTCCGAATATCTCCAGCGAGTGCGCCGCTTTGGGGTGTTCCGGCGCCGCGGCGATGTGGAGCACGACGCATCGTTCAAGCAGATCATCCCCTACATGGTTGTGCGGCGGAACGGCCGGTACATGCTGTTTCGCCGGACCCGGGCCGGCAGCGAGAAGCGCCTCCATGATCTTTATTCAGTGGGCGTGGGCGGCCACATCGCGCGCGATGACGTGGACGGTACTGCCGACCTGATCGCGGCCGGACTGCAAAGAGAGCTGACGGAGGAACTCTCCCTCACGGGAGAATGGTCGGCGCAACTCGTGGGTGTGCTGAATGACGACACCGGCGCGGTCGGCCAGGTGCATTTCGGTCTGGTCCATGTCGTGGATGTGCTCTCCGGTGAGGTAGCGATCCGGGAGACAGATCGTCTGACCGGCGGCCTTGCCACCGCCGCCGAGATTCAGACCGTGTACGCCCACATGGAGACCTGGTCGCAGTTAGTCCTGGAGGCCGGCATCGTCGGGCCATGACCGCCGGTCATATTTCCGTCGCTCCACCCTACAGTCTTGCGCGGACGCTCACCAGCGGTCAGTGCTTTCGCTGGCATGTCCTACCAGGCGCGGCAGGTCGCCCGGCCAAAGAGATTGTCGCCCGCGGAATCGTCGACGGAGCGGTGGCCATTGTCACTCAGCACCCGCGCGGCGTGTCGGTGATCTGGGAAGGCAGGGCCGGATCGCTGGCGCTCCTGCGACGGCACCTCGGCGCGGACCAGCCCCTCGGAGCTGTTGAAACCGAACTGGCGCGGGATCGTGTGTTGCGCCGCCTGCTCCGCAACACGTCCGGGATCGCCCTCATGCGCCAGGAGCCGTGGGAATGTCTCGTGTCATTCGTTGTGTCCGCGTTCAACAACATCCCAAAGATTACACAGAGCGTGCGCCTCATCGCGCAGCGCTTCGGGAGCAAGATCGGCGGGGCGAGCGGCCCCGATGCCTGGAGCTTTCCGCGCCCGGATCGGCTTGCCCATGCCCGTCCGGCAGAACTGCGCGGCTGCATCCTGGGCTACCGGGCGCCGTATGTCCGGGCGCTGGCGCGGCGCGTCGCCGATGGCCGCGTCGACCTCGACCGCATCGCGAGCCTGCCCTACGCCGACGCGCGGGCCATGCTATTGGATCTACCGGGTGTGGGCGAGAAGGTCGCGGACTGCGTGCTCTTGTTTGCCCTGGGGCACCACGACGCGTTTCCGGTGGACGTGTGGGTGCAGCGCGCGGTCGAACGGTGGTACTTCCAGGGCAGGCGCATGACACCCCGGGCGATCCGTGCCTGGGCGCACGATCGATTCGGTGGGCTCGCGGGCTATGCGCAGCAGCACATTTTTGCAGCCGCGCGCGCCAGAGGTTCGGGTAAGCGAGCTGGCTCCGCTGAGCCGGTCGCGAGCGAACTCGTTCCGGAACGAGTTGATTGAGCGATCGATTTCTAGGCTTGCACCGCCGACTGCCGCCGCGTCGAGTGCGTAGACCGCGGGTTCCTCTCGCACCACCGCCGCGACCCACGTGCCGAAGTGACGTTCTGCCTCATAGCCGTTATGGGCGCGGCACCTCAGCTCGATGTTGTCCGCAGTGGACGGCCCCCCGCTCGCATACGGCACGACGTGGTGGAACTCGACGAAGCCCTCTTCAGCGCAGCGTCGTCCGTTGGACGATAAGAATGCGCATTGACCACCGTCACGCTCCCACACCACGCGCTTCACTGCCGCCGGGATGTGCCTCGAGCCTAGGCCGGAGCTCGTCGCGACGCCAGACGCGGCGTCTGAGCCTGGGCTCCGATTCTGGCGCGGCCGTTCAGTGGCGGCGAGCTTCTGCTGGCGTAGATGGGCCAGTAGCGCCTCCAGCGCCCGATCGAAGATCTTCCCGAGATCGCCGTCCGGAATCTGATGCCGTAACAGCGCCCGCGCCTCTCGCAGCTTCGCGTGCGATGCCGCGCTGGCTGTGTACTGGATCTTGTAACGATCGGGCGCCAGCGGGCTGACGACCGCGCGCCTCGCCGGTGCCGGGGCAGCTGCAGCTGGGGGCGCCGCCATTTCAGGCAGCGTGACGGCAATCTCGAGAGCATCACTGGCCGCCTTCGTGCGGACCGGGAGCTTGCGGACCACATCCGGGACCGGCGGCTGCTGGTGCAGCCGGGCGATGAGTTCTTCTATTTCGCGCCTGCTCTTATACTGCGCCAGCGTTAGCACGTCACGGTGATTCTCCGGGGTTAGATGCGGGCTCAGCAGGCGCACCGCGAAGAGATTCAGCCATCCCGCCGCCAGGTACTCGAGCAGCACCGGAAACCGCCGGACCGCCCGCGCTGCCTCGATGCGGTTGTAGGTTGCGTGCTCGGAGAGACGGAGCACGTCCGTGCAATACTTGAACAGCGAGGGGTAGCCTTCCGCGAGATACAGCCGTCGCTCATCAAGCTCCGCGAGATGGACAATGAGGGCGACCGTGGCCTCCCGTTCGCACCGCGCGAGATCTTTCACCTGGGCAAG
>JBOGSE010000615.1:0-5525 GCA_050694895.1 bacterium
CCACACGTCCGTATACCTGGCATAGTACTGCTCGACGGCTGGATGACGGCCGGCAAGCTCCGTCAGGGCCTCGCGCCAGGACGTGGCGCTGGCCTCCGCGGCACGCGCCCGCAGGTCTGCTTCCGCGTTGCGCATGCGCTCCTGCGCCAGAGCGCGCAGCGCGGAGGCATCCCAATCCAGAAAGTGACCGTGTCGAAGCAGCAGGTCGAAGGCCTCACCGCCGCAGGCGTACGTGTCAGGGGCATCGGCCCGCAGACTGGCCTCCAGGTGCATCTGGAATTCACGGAAGGCTTGCGCGGCCACGGCTGCGGCGGGGCGGAACCCCGCGTTCTGGATGCCTTCCTCCCGAATCAGGATCTCGACCCCATGCTCAAAGAATGCGCGGGCACCCGTGCAGTCCCGGATCGCGCGCTCGACCCAAGCGCGTGGGGCTCGGCCGAGACTCTTGCGGCCCTGCTCGAGGAGCGCAGGAATGGATCGCATGCGCTCGACAGCCGCATCGGTGCGCGTCTGCAGCGGCGCGAACGCCCGGAGGAAAAGGCCAATTACGCCAAAGATGGCCTCTCCTGTATAGAGACTGGGATTCGCACGATGAAAGTGGTAGGAGGTGAGCTCCCAGCGATAGATGTCCAGCATCCCTTCAACCAGGCGCCGATCCAGGGCCTCAGCCGCGGTCAGTGGCTCGGGCGGGAGGGTGCGAAAGCGTGCCTGCAACGCGTCGGCCCCGGCCAGCGCATCGCCGGCTCCGTGTTCTGAATAATCGGGAAGCCGGCCATCGTACTCGTGAACGCCGATGAATGTGGCGTTGACAGGGTAGGTGCGGTAATACCAGGAGAAAAACGCGTCGAGCGCGCGTGTTAGCGCCGGAGCCTGCGTCGTCGTGACTACAGGGTCCACGGCCGCGGCGTGCATCTGTTTTGTAACTCTGGGAAGCGGGTAAATGCGGACCGTACTTCACCGACCCGGAGGTGTCCTGATGGACTCCAACACGCGGCTGATCGACCATCGCACCTGGGAGAAGATAGCCCCCGAATTTCGAAAGCGATGGCAGGAACGGTTTCCCAACACGGCCGAGCAATGGGAAGCACACGAGCCCTACTACAGGTATGGTTATGAGATGGCCTATGATCCACGGTTCGAGCACCGAGAATGGCTCGATGTCGAAGCCGACTTAAAGACCAAATATCCGGAGTGGGCCGAGCAGTCTGGATACATGTACGACGAGCACGAGAGCGCCTGGGATCGCTTCAAGGACGCCGTCAGGGATGCCTGGGAGACCGTGACCGGCCGGCGATAGGCTCCCGTTCGAGGGGAAGGTCGACCCAGCGGCGTTCGTGGAACGACCGCTCGACCGCATTGATGACCTCTTGGACCCGGGCGCCGTCTTCGAAATTCCCCTGGTTGCGCGCGCCGCCGTCAAGAATCTCGTCAGCGAAATCCTTGACGAGGTTGGCATAGAACAGGCTGCGCCAGGACTCGCGCGCATGGCCCTCCTCCGGATAGAAGCGCGCCGGGATCTCCCGCTGCGTGAATTCCACGGCATCCGGTGTCGCCACCTTGATCGTCTCCGCGACACCGAACTCCTCGACGAGCCTGCAGATGATTGCGCCCCGACTCCCGTATATCCGCGCTTCGATCCCGGGATAGTTGCCGATGGTGACGAACGATGTCTGCACCGAGCCGATGGCCCCATTGGCATACTCGGCGAGATAGATGTCTCCGTCGTCGATGTTCATACGCATCATGCGGCCCGTGGCGCGCACCATGCGCTCGGGAATGAAGTTGCGCATCGTGCCGACAACCCGCGTGTATCCGGCGCCCATCCACCACATCGAGATGTCGATGATCGGCGCCCCATACCCTTCCAGCGATGAGGTCCGCAGGATGGACTGGTCGGCCGTGGGGTCAACCTGGCGCAGCGGGGTCTGTGGGTCGAGCCACTGCGAGTTCTGCTCGTAGCCGTTGAAGATGAACGGCGTGCCCACAAACCCTTCGTCGATCAGGGATTTTGCGTACCGCACACCCGGGCTGTAGCGGAACGTGAACCCGAGCTTGGTCTTCAGGTCCTTGCGTTTGGCCAGGGCGGCCGCCTTCAGCGTGTCGCGAAAATCATACGCCACGGGCTTCTCACACAACGTATGCTTGTCGGCCTCGAGCGCGGCCACAGCCAGTTCGTGATGGGTGTGCGACGGTGTGGCGATGTCGATGACGTCGAGGTCGCCCCGCGCGATGACCCCCTGCCAGTCGTGCGCCGCTTCACGGATGCCGAACTGGCGCGCCGCATCCTCCGCGAGACCACGCTTGATGTCACAGACGACAGCGACCTCGCAGCGCGGATCACGCTGCCAGCCGGGGATGTGCGCGGCGCGCGCCCACGCACCCGCGCCGAAGACGCCTACACGGAGCCGGTCCTTGGGCACTCCGGCGTGTTCTCTCTGGGAGAGGCGTGACCCTGCCGGGGCAGCCTCGCCGTTTGACAGCAGCGGCATCGGGCCGGTAGGCTGTGTGCAACTGAATACCCTTCATCCCACCTTTCATCGCAGCGGGGGTCGAGCCTACGATGCAGCAGCCGTCCTTGCATTCGTCCCGGTTGTCGCCCTGTACGCCTCCGATTCTGATCAAGGCCCGCGGCGCTCTGTCCGCGGTCTTTCTCTGGTGGGCCGTCATCAATACCTCGATTCCACTCCCTGATGGCGGCGCGTACTCGTCGATCCACGGCCCGTTTCAGACAGCCGAGAAGTGCCTGGCATTCGTCCGCCTCTTTCGCTCGACGTACGACGATCGGGCCAGCGGTGCGCAGGTCGCGGGCGTGTTCTGCGTCGACCCACGCAAAGGGAAGGTCGTCAAATAGGCGCCACGCTGGCTTCCGCGGGTGTTGTTGGCCGCTGTGGTCGCCTAGCCGGCGGCCCAGTTTCGGCGGGGGACGTTCCAGTTCGTCCGTCCCGGCAGTTTGATGGAGATGTGCGTCGCCGCGGCGTCGCGGGTGGCGCCGTGCCAGTGCCAGACTCCGCGCGGGACGATCACGAACTCCCCGACTTCAGCGACCCGCCGCTCGTCCTCGATCACGACGAGGCACCGGCCAAAGACAACTTGAAGAACTTGCGTGCTCTCATGCGTGTGGGGAATCGTCCGCGCGCCGGTGTCGAAGAAGACGGCGACGAGCTCGGATTCTTCTCCGTCGCGATCCGGCTGGTAGAGTTCCTGCATGCGCACCCGGCCTTCGAAGTAGTCCGGCTGCGCGGGCAGATGCGCCTGTGCCGCGTCGACCTTCTTGACGTTCATGGGCCACCCTGGGAAGCCTGAGAGCGTTACCCTCCACCCACTCTTACACTCTGCGCGCGCAACTCCTTCGCGCACAAGGCGCAGGGAAGGCAGTCACGCGCCAGGCGCCGTACTTATTGAAGCCAGAGGCCCTCGCACCATGAAGATCGCAGATCGGCCAGAGGTCCAGAGCGGCCTGCAACGACTCGATGCGCACGTACACGACGTCATCGAAGACGCGGTGACGATCTGTGAGGTGCCGGCGCCCCCGTTTGCGGAGTCACGCCGCGCCGCGCACGTCGCCGGCCGGATCGCGGCCCTGAGGCTCGGCGATCCACGCACCGACGCCGTGGGGAACGTGATCCGCGAACTCCCTGGTGCCGCCCACGGCCGCACGGTCATGTTGACCGCACATTTGGACACGGTCTTTGGAGCGGAGGTCCCGATCGCGGTGCGCCGGGACGGCCATCGCCTTGCCGGTCCGGGGATCGGGGACAACAGCATGGCGCTTGCCGCGCTGCTGTGGCTCGGTGTGGCGCTTGCGGACCTGCCTGATCGGGGCACCCTTGTGCTGGCCGCGAACGTTGGGGAGGAAGGCCTCGGCAATCTACGTGGCGCGAAGGCGCTGTGGGAGCAGTTCGGGGAGCACGCGGATGCCTGGGTGATCCTCGAGGGCGGCACGTTCAACCGGGCCGTGAGAATGGGCGTCGGCTCGCGGCGATTGTCGATCCGTTACGCGACAGAGGGCGGGCATTCCTGGAGCCACTTCGGACGGCCCAGCGCCATCCATGCGCTGGGGCGTCTGATAGACCAGATCGCGCAGATCAGGGTGCCGGCCGACCCGAAGACAACATACAACGTCGGGGTCATCGACGGCGGCCGTGGTGTAAACTCGATCGCCCCGGACGCGGGTCTGTTGCTCGACATGCGTTCGGAGTCCCGTGAAGCGCTGGCTACGCTCGAACGGTCTGTGCGCGGCCTGGTGGCGTCTATTGCCGACGCCGCAGGCGTGCATCCCACCATCGAGGTCGTGGGCGATCGCCCCGGCGGACAACTTCCGGCCGATCACCTCCTGGTCGCCCTGGTTGAGACGGCCGCGACCGCTGTGGGCACTCCCGTGGTGTGGGAAGCCGGGAGCACCGATGCGAACGTTCCGCTGGGCGGCGGCGCCGCGGCAGTGTGCCTGGGTATCGCGCGCGGTGAGAACGAGCACACGGTTGACGAGGTCCTGGACACGAGCGTCCTGCCGCAGGGCCTGCGCCAGGCGTATCTGGTGACCTCGGCACTCCTGCTCGGAATGTGAGACCGGCGGCGTTAACGGTACGCGGGCAGCACGTCCTTGGCCAGCCGCTCGACCTGTCCCATATCGGGAATCTCCGCAAAGAGAATCAGGATGTCCAGGCCCGCGTCGGCGTAGCCCCGGGCCGCCTCGGCGATGACCGACCCCGGGCCATGGTGGATCAGGTTCTGTGGCTCGGTCCATAGCTGGCCGTAATACCGCAGCACGTGATGCGTGGCTTCTTCGAGTGCTTTTGTGGGGTTGTCTCCGACCGCCACATAGGCCAACCCCGCAACGGTGAAGTGTGTCTTGCCGTTTGCCGCGGCTCCCTGACGGATCATCGGCGTCATCTGCTTCATCATCTGGATGCCGGCCGTCCCAAAAACAAATCCGTCCCCGAGTTGCAGCGCCCGGCCGACGCCCTTCTCGGTGAAGGCGCCGATCCAGATCGGGGGTCCAGGCTTTTGCACCGGCGCGGGTCCAAGGACGCCACCGTCCCGGTCCGCCGATCGCGCGTGCGTCCAGATCTCTCGAATGCGTGCAATCTGTTTCTCGAATCGCCTTCCGCGATTGGCGAATCGCGCGCCGTACACGTCGAAGTCGTCCTTCCGGGCTCCCACCGCGACGCCCAGATCCAGCCGGCCCGCGGAGAGACGGTCGATGACCGCGGCCTGCTTGGCGACCAGAATCTCATTGCGATTGGGCAACTGGAGGATTGTGGTGGCGAGCCTGGCGCGCTCGGTGACGCCGGCCACGCCCGCGAGGGTCACCAGGGGATCCCAGGAATCATAGTTGGGCTTGTCGATCACGGCCAGCGTATGGAATCCGGCCTGATCGGCCTGACGTGCCCAGTCGAGCATGAGCCGGCGGTCGGTCTCGGGCATTAGCGTGTTCGGCAATCCAATCCCAAGCTTCATTTGTGCCCCCTCGGCCGTTCGGGTGCCAGGCGGCCCCACCGGGCAGCCCGCTGGATTTTCATGGCAAT
>JBOGSE010000616.1:0-3575 GCA_050694895.1 bacterium
GCTGGCGGGGACACACGAGGGCGCCATCACGTGCACGCTCAGCGGATTGTACTTCGCGGCCTGCAGCATGTAGCGAATCCCGCTCATGCCGAGCACGTTCGCGATCTCGTGCGGGTCCGCGACGACGGTCGTGGTGCCGTGCGGCACGACCGCGCGGGCGAACTCCGGCACACTCACCATGCTGCTCTCGATATGGACGTGGCCGTCGATCAGTCCGGGCGCGAGGTAGGCTCCCCGTAGATCTGTGACGTCGCGGGCGTCGTAGGCGCGTTCTCCGGACCGGCTGAGGCCGGCGATGCGCTCCCCCAACACGGCGACATCGGCATCGATGATCTCGTGGTTGTAGAGATCCAGAACCCGGGCATTCGCGAGGAGCAGGTCGGCCGGCTGTCTCCCCCGGGCGACCTGGATGAGTTGCGAGAGGTCCATCGGCCGGATATCTGTTGTTCCCCGGGTCTATGAAGTGTTCCTGCGGCAGGCATCGCACGGCGGGAGGCAGAAACTGCCGGAGAACACGGCGCCACGCGCGTGTCGATGAGGTGAAGTATGCCCCACATACTACCATTCCACGGGCAATCCACCTACGATCTGCAGGTGGCTGGCACCGTGCGCACCCTGCCGCTCATTCAAGTGGCTCCGGACACCTGGATCGCCTATTACTACAGCCTTGGCGACACGGAGGTCATCGATCGCGCGGCCAAGATGCTCGCGCCCAAGGTGGCGGACTGCGACATCTTCGTCACGACGGAGACGAAGGGGATCCCATTGGCCCACGCGATCGCGACGTATCTGGGGCTCAAGCCGTACGTGGTCTGCCGCAAGGAGATCCGGCCGTTTATGCTTTCGCCGCTCGTGGTGAAGTACAAACCCATCACGGCCAGGACCGAAGAGGAACTCTATCTAGACGGCCGCGACGCGGTGAAGATCAAGGGAAAACGGGCCGGCATTATCGACGACATCATCAGCACGGGTGAGACGCTGGAGGCCATGGCCGACCTGGTGCGTCAGGCGGGCGGAGACGTGGCCGCGAAAGCGACGATTCTCCTCGAAGGGGATGAACGCCAGGGCGTGCACCATCTCGGGATACTGCCGATCTTCAAGCGGATGGACAAGCCGTCAGGAGCGTAGACGATGGCGCCGTCGATCTCCACGCACGTCCTGGATCTGGCCCGAGGCGAGCCCGCCCGCGATATCAGGGTCGAACTCTACAAAGGAAACGTCCTGATCTCTACACAGCGGACGAACACCGATGGGCGCATTTCCGATCTGGTGCAGGGTACGCTCGAGCAGGGAACCTACCGGTTGATTTTCCATGTTGCGTCGCCGTTCTTTACACGTTTTGAGGCCGAGTTCGCCATCGCGGACGCCGCCCGGCACTACCATATCCCCCTGCTGGTCTCTCCGTACGGATGCACGACCTACCGCGGAAGCTGAGCGCCGACGAACTGGCCGCGCTCTTCGAGGGCCGCACGCGCTTCGTCGAGCGCCTGGCGAAGTGTGAGGATCCGCTGACGGCGGCTCCGGCGCTTCTGCGGCGGCTGCCGGAGGACGAGCGCATAGAAGCGCTCAATGCCCACCCGGCGATTGGCGCCCCGCACCTGTCGGCCGCGTCCTCGCGCGAGCAGGGCGCCGGCGCGGATACGGCCACGCTCGACGAGCTCACCCGGCTCAACCGCGCGTACGAAGAGAAATTTGGATTTCGCTTCGTCGTGTTCGTCAACCGGCGGCCGAAGGCGGAGATTCTCGGGGTCCTGGAGGAACGGCTGCGCAGGTCGCGCGATCAGGAACTGGAGACTGGCCTCGAGGAACTCGTGGCCATCGCGCGGGACCGGTACGACAGACGATGAACCTGCGCTACGGCAAGGCGGCGGTGACCTTCTACCGAACGGACGGCCCGGGCGGGATCTTTGCCGCCGAGGTGAGGCTTGACGCCTCTGGGGAGAACCTCCTGCCATCTTACGCCGAGGGTGATAACTCCCTGATCGTTGCGACCGACTCAATGAAGAACTTCATTCACGCGATGGCCGTCGAGTACCGGGGCACCTCACTCGCGGACTTTCTGGCGTTGCTGGGTGAGAAGTTCCTGGCGACCTATCCGCATATCGAGCGGATCCACCTGGCGGCGCGAGAACTCCCGTTCGCGCGCGAGCGCGGCGGGATCTTCAGCCGGCGCCGTGATGACTATGGCGTCGCCGACCTGACGATGGACCGCGGGGGTATGCGCGACCATCGCTGCGGCCTCGAGGCACTGCACCTGATCAAGCCTACCGGCAGCGCCTTCACCGGGTTCATCCGCGATGCGTACACCACACTCCCCGAGATGCCGGACCGGCCGCTGCTCGTCCACATGAACGTGTACTGGCGCCATCGCAGATTCGATGATCGAGTCGAGGGCGCCCAGGTGCGGGACGTGGTGACGGAGGTCTTTGATGCCTTCGTGTCGCAGTCGATCCAGCATCTGGTGCATGAGATCGGCCGGCGTCTATTGGCGCGATTCCCGGCGATCGTTGAGGTCTCGTTCGAGGCCGAAAACCACTTGTGGGATACCGCCCGCCTCCCTGGGGCCGGTGCGGGCGCCAGGGTGTACACCGACCCGCGGCCTGGCTATGGCGTGATTGGCTTGACGCTGAAGCGCTAGAGATCGAAGCTCTTTCCCTCTCTTCCCGGAACCAGCTCGAACTGATGCGCTGACCTGCCGAACTGATCCAGCAGGCGGTCAAGAAAGTCGTCGCTGTGGCTCGGATCGTAGTGGAACGTCACGAGCCGCCGTGCTTGAGCCACCCCCGCGAATCCCATTGCGTGCGGGATTGAACTATGGCCCCATCCGATGTGCGTGGTGTACTCGGCCGGGCTATATTGCGCGTCATGAATCAACAGGTCTACGCCGGCCGCGAGGTCGAACCCCGACGTCCACTCGGGGCTCATTGGAAAATTCCGCGCCCCCAGCGCGGGTTCGTGATCCGGGATGTAGGTCACTGAGCGTTCGCCTTCTGTGATCCGGTAGCCGACCGTCGGGCCGGGGTGGCAGACGAGCGCCGCGGCGATCTGGAACCCTCCAATCCCAAAGCGCCCCAGCGGCACGTCGTGCAGCACAAGGGGGGACGGGAGATCGCGCAGGTGGACGGGAAACAGGGGCGGCGACAAATACCGGCCGAGTCGCGCACGCAGGCCTAACGTTGTGGAGGGTGGACCCCACACGTGGACTTCCAGGTCGGGCCTGTACAGAGGTGCAAAGAATCCCAGGCCCTGGATGTGGTCCATATGCAGGTGCGTCAGCAGGACGTCCACGCGCGGCACACTGGGCTCAATGGCCGCGCCCAACCGCCTGATCCCGGTACCGGCATCGAGAATGAGGCACGTGCCGTCGGCGCCGCGTACTTCAACGCACGACGTGTTGCCCCCGTAGCGTACGGTGTCCGGTCCGGCGCTGGGCAGCGATCCCCTCGTGCCCCACAGCGTGACTCTCATCGGCGCTCGGCGTCCCAAAAGATCGCGACCGCGCCGAGGTGGCGTCCTCCCTGACCTTCGAGGGGGAACACCGTCGACTCGATCACCCTCTGGACGCCGTCGAGCCC
>JBOGSE010000617.1:0-1756 GCA_050694895.1 bacterium
AGGGCTGCTTCCCGCCCTCCCCGGCACCACCCGGATCAGACTGCCCTCAGCTTCGTTACCCTGCTGCGACAGGCCAACGGTGCAGGTCTCTCACCTCCACACGGACTTGCAGCGCCTCGTGGCGCAATCATTTGACTTGACAACTACCGGAACGCCCCTGCTGGGGTGAAAATCGGGGTGTGGTCGCCTGCCGACGTCGCCTGTCCTTGGTGCGGTCGAGGCCGTCTTACAGTCTGACGCTGGGAGCTGCTTGTAGGGGCCCTGCATTGTTGCTTCGAGCACGCGAGCCCGGTTCTGATACGCCCCGCTGGTTCCCCAGGCGGCCATCTTTCTGTTGTGCCCCAACGATTCACAGCGAGATCGGTGGTGGGTGGCGTGGAGGACGTCGAGGAGTATGGGGACCTGGTCGAGCGGGTCGCCGCACTCGATCTTGGCAAGGCGGGGTTGATGGCCTGTGTGCGGATTCCCAGCCAGGGCAAGCCTGGGCGGCGAAGTCAGGAAGTGCGCGAATACAGCACTTTGTCACGATCGTTGCTGGATCTTGCCGACTGGCTGCGCTGCGAGGGTGTGCGGCTGGTGGCGATGGAGGCCACCAGCGACTACTGGAAACCGGTGTACTACCTGTTGGAGGCCGAGGGGTTCACCTGCTGGCTGCTCAACGCCAAGCATGTCAAGAACGTGCCGGGCCGGCCGAAGACCGACAAGCTCGATGCGGTATGGCTGGCGAAGGTCGTTGAGCGTGGCATGTGCCGGCCCAGTTTGGTGCATCCCAAGCCGATCCGGCGGTTGCGGGACTTGACTCGGTACCGGCGCACCCTGATCCGGGAACGGACTCGGGAAAAGCAACGGCTGGAGAAGCTTCTCGAAGATGCCCAGATCAAACTTTCCAGCGTCATCAGCGACATTTTCGGGGTGTCCGGGCGGGCGATGCTGGAGGCGATGATCGCAGGACAGCGTGACCCGCGGGTACTCGCGCAGATGGCCCGTGCACGCATGCGCTCCAAGATCGCCGTACTGGAAGAGGCGTTGACCGGTCATTTCGAGGACCATCATGCCTTCCTCGCCGCCCTGATGCTGGAGCGAGTCGACGCCATCACCACCCAGATCGAGCGGATCACGACAATGATCGAGCGGGTGGTCGACCCCTTTCGCCGACAGGTCGAACAGCTCGATGACATCATCGGGGTCGGCCTCGTAGGTGCTCAAGAGCTGATCGCCGAGATCGGTGTGGACATGACCCGCTTCCCCACTGCTGGGCATCTGGTGTCCTGGGCGAAGTTCGCCCCGATCGACAGAATCTCGGCGGGCAGCAAGAAGGGCGGTGCGACGGGCAAGGGCAACCCATGGTTGGCCGCCACCCTCGGCGAGGCCGTCGCCGGTCTCTCCCGCACCGACACCTTCCTGGGACAGCGCTACCGACGCCTCGCCCGACGTCGCGGCAAGCACCGCGCAATCGTCGCGATTGGCAACTCGGTCCTGACCATCATCTGGCACCTGCTCTCCGACCCCGAAGCGCGGTACCAGGATTTGGGCCCCGGTTTCTACGAATCCAAGATCAATCAACGACACCGCGAACACGACCTCATCCGCCAGCTCGAACGTCTCACCGGCAAGAAAGTCGCCCTCCAACCACGGCCAGAACACTCTGCTGCTTAACCAGATCACACAGGAGAACCCGGCTCCGCTCCGCTCGCCGGGTGCTGTCGCCTGCCCACTCGCCGGATGATTTTCGAGCCAGGACAGGCACTTCCTCCAT
>JBOGSE010000618.1:0-1135 GCA_050694895.1 bacterium
GCCCCGTAGTCCTGGCGGCCGACGATGCGCCCCTTGTAGTCGATGATGAACGACCGGCCGCCGAAGGTGTCGATGGGCGTGCTCTCCTCCGGGAACAGATAATACGTCCCCATGTTCGGGGCGACGACATACATGTTGTTGTCGAGGGCCCGGGCCCGGCTCTGAATCTCGAAGATCTCGTTGCCGGTGGCCGGGTGGGGGTAGGAGGCGCGGTAGACCACCTCGGCCCCGTTGAGCGCGAGCGCGCGGGCGTTCTCCGGATAGGAGCCTTCGTTCGCCATCATGATGCCGAGCCGGCCGATCTCGGTGTCCACCACCGGCCAGAAGGCCTGGAGGTTGCGGCCGTACTTCTCCACCCACCAGTCGTAGACGTCGTGCGGGCAGACCGAGTGCTCGACCGGAAAGAGCGGCGAGACTTTGTAATGCTGCAGGATCACCCGGCCGCGCGGATTGATGATGAAGCCCACGTTGAAGTAGCGGTCCTTCCAATCGGGATGCCGCGCCTTGGCCTGGGCCATGATGAAGGCGTTGTACTCCTTGGCGATCTTGCCGAGCGCCTCCGTCTCCTCCCCGGGGATGTCGATGGCGCACTCGCGTGCGAAGGTGGCGTGATCCAGGTCGAGCACCTCGTCGTTGAAGGCCTGGAGCGCGCCCTCCGGGAAGGCGATGAGCCGCACCGGCAGGTCGAGGCTCGACAGCCACGAGGCGGCCTTCACCAGGTGGGAGAGATGCTCGAGGTTGATCTGGATGTCCTTCCGCTTGCGGATGCCCCGGACGGTGGGGATGAGCCCGACGGCGGTGTAGGGCTTGATCATGAGCGCGCTCCTTGCGGTGGAAGGTCCGTTCCCTGCTGCCGCTGCACTTCCTCCATGATCATGGTGTTGAGGTCGTCCACGAGCTTGCCGCGCTCCTGGCTGCCGTCGTTGTGGATCAGCTCGCGGATGCGCGCGGGCCGGGCCGAGAGCATGATCAGCGTGGTGCCGATCGCCACCGCCTCCTCGATCGAGTGCGTCACGAAGAGAATGGTACGCCGGGTCTCGGCCCAGATGCGACGGACTTCCTGCTGCATGATCCGGCGGTTCTGGGCGTCGAGCGCGCCGAAGGGCTCGTCCATCAGGAGCAGGTCCGGCTCGAT
>JBOGSE010000619.1:0-6812 GCA_050694895.1 bacterium
CGCGGAAGCAGACCTGCGGGCGCGTGCCGCGGAGGCCAGCGCCACGTCCTGGCGCGAGGCCCTGACGGAGCTTGCCGGCCGTCATCCAGCCGTCGAGCAGTACTATGCCAGGTATACGGACGTGTGGCGGACGGCGCGACGGGTCGCCGAAGACCGCCGCCTGCTGACCTGGCCCGACTACCCGATCCGCTACGTGGCCCAGCCGGCGTGGGCACGCGATGCCGCGCCGTCATTGTACTTCCTCTTCTATCGCGCACCCGCCGCGTTCGACCGGGTGCCGGTCGTTGATTACCTCGTCACGCCCATCGAGGCCGACTTGCCTCCGGCGGAGCGAGACCGGCGTCTGCGGGCCACCAACGACAGCGTCATCAAACTCAACCACGTGATTCACCACGGCGGCATCGGTCACCATGTGCAGAACTGGCACGCCTACCGCGCGCGCTCACGGATCGGTCAGGTGGCGGCCGTCGACTGTGCAAACCGCATCGCAATGTTCTGCGGGGGCACGATGGCCGAGGGGTGGGCCTGCTATGCCACGGACCTCATGGAGGAGATCGGTTTCCTCGACCCGTTCGAGCGTGTGGCCCACGCCCACTCACACCTGCGCATGGCGGCGCGAGCGCTGGCCGATGTGCAGCTCCACACCGGCGAATGGACGCTGGACGCCACCGTCGCGTGCTACCGGGATCGGGTCGGGATGTCGCCCGATGCCGCGCAGGCCGAGGCGGTAAAGAACAGCATGTATCCCGGCACCGCCCTCATGTATCTGGCCGGAACGGAGCTCATCCACGAGTTGCGGCGGACCCTGGCGGCCTGGCAGGCGGACTTTGATCTGTGCCGGTTTCATGACACGTTCCTGTCCTACGGGTCGGTGCCGGTCGCGTTGATCAGCGCAGCGATGCGTTCAGAACAGACCGCGGCACGCACGCTCGATTAGACGGGCCTCCTTCTGGGGAAAATGCCCGCGACGGAGCAGGAGGAGATACTATGCCACGAGGCATCTGGAAGGGCCACATCAGTTTCGGGCTTGTCAACATTCCGGTCGTGCTGCATCCTGCCGAGAGCCGGGAAGAACTCGATCTCGATCTGCTGGACAAGCGCGACTTTTCCCCGATCGGGTATCGCAAGGTGAACAAGAAGACCGGACGCGAGGTGCCCAAGGAAGAGATCGTGCGCGGCTTCAAGTACGATAGCAGGTATGTCGTCGTCACCGATCAGGACCTCAAGCGGGCAAGCCCCGAGCGAACCCAACGCGTAGACATTCTCTCCTTTACCGATGCGCACGAGATCGATCCGCGTTTCTACGACCGCCCGTACTATCTGGAACCCGCGCCCAAGCAGGGGAAACCCTACGCGTTGCTGAGGGAAGCGCTCAAGAAGAGCGGGAAAGGCGGGATTGCAACCGTGGTCATTCGGACCCGCCAGCACCTGGCGGCGCTGGTGCCGCTGGATGAGGTGCTCGTGTTGAATACGCTCCGTTACGCCGATGAGCTGCGCAACCCCGACGCCCTGGATCTCCCCCGCGGCAGCGTGAAGGCCCTCGGCATCTCGGACAACGAACTCAAAATGGCCGAACGCCTCATCGAGGAAATGGTCGAGCCATGGAATCCTGAGCGGTACAAGGATGACTACGAGAAAGAACTGCTCGCCTACATCAAGAAGAAGGCCCAACGCGGTGAGACCGAGAAGGTCGAAGAGCCCGAGGCGCCACGCCGGCAGCGTGGTGAGATCATCGACATCATGAGTCTGCTCAAGCAAAGCGTGGACCGCGCCGGAGGGACGAAGAAACGCGCGCGCCGCAAGACCGCGTGACGGAACCTTAATCCATCGAACCCGGGACCGTCGCCACACCGTAAGATAGAAAGACTATCCGCGGGTGGGAGGCCTTTCATGCCCGACGTGCAGGGCAACAAGCGGTTCCGGATGAACAGATGGGTTGGGAGGATACACGTGATGCCGGCATCCTCGCGCGCGCGCGTCTTCGCGGCGCTTCTGGTGGCGGGTCTTGTCCTCGCCGGATATGTTGTGCAGCCGGCGAGCCCGGCACCCGCGCCCCCAAATCCGCCGGCGCCTCCTACTCCACGGCCGACGCCGGGCCCGATGGCGACAGCGACGCCGCGAAGACAACCGCCGACGCCGGGACCCACGCCCGCTCCGACACCGAGTCCGGCTCCGACGCCGACAGGGGCTCCCTCGCCGACTGTGACGCCTCCCGTTTCCCCGGGCGCGTCGCCCTCCCCGGGAACCGCCCCGTCGCCCGCCGCATCACCGACAGTCTCACCGCCAGGAGCGACAGTGATTCCGGTCATGATTACCCTTGCCCAGGAGGTGCCGCCTCCAAGGCCGGAGACACCGCGCAGCGGCACGGGCATGGGAGCCGTCGTCGTGAACGCCGCGGCGAGTGAGCTCGGCTTCGCGTTCACATACAGCGCGTTGAGTGGCCAGCTCGTCTCTGCGCATTTTCACAGGGGCGCGCGTGGAGAGGCGGGCCCCGTGGTGCAGACGATCTGCGGCGAACCGGCACCGGCCCTGCTCGGTGCGTGCCCGCAGGGGAACAGCGGGACGGTCGGTGGAGTCTGGAAGATCCCTCTGCAGATTGCCGTCGACCTGCAGGCAGGCCGGCTCTATGTCAACTTCCACACGGCACTCAATCCAGGGGGCGAGATCCGCGGACAGATTCAAGTGGTCAGATAGAGTCGGGCCATGCGAGGATGACACCATGAAGGAATCACCAGAGGCTCGGATCAGCCGCCGCGCGCTCCTGAAGCGCTCCTTGGCAGTAGGCGCGATCAGCCACGATGCTGCGATGGATGATCCACGCAATCGGCGGGCGGTTCAACACCTTTGCCGACAACACGTTTCTCCACAACGTCTACGATCCAGCCACTGACCGGTGGGGACTCCGCGCCAGATTGCCTACCGCTCGCAGCGGGGTAGGGGCCGCGGTGCTGGGTGGTCGGATCTTCGTGTTCGGAGGCGAAGAGACCGGCCGCGTCTTCGCGGAGAACGAGATGTATGATCCGAGTACCGACTCCTGGACGGCAATGGCGCCGATGCCGACCCCACGCCACGGAACGGGCGCCGTGACGATCGGGGAGACGATCTACATCCCCGGCGGGGGCCTGACGATCGGCGGGAGCGCCCCGGCAAGCTTACACGAAGCCTTCACTTTAACCTAGGCGACAGGAGGCTCACCGCTCCGAGTCGCACTGCCAGGCCTCACGTCCAGTTCCATCAAAACGGCCCGTTCAGAGAATCCTACCTTTTTGTATAGACCGACTGGCGCATCATTATCAGCGCCGGCCCAGACATGTCGGATCTCCTCCATCAGTTTGATGTGAATTTTGGAGAACGTCTGGGTAAAAACGCTATCAACAAAGGGCTGACGCCGGCGGCCAGGGGGTGACGTTGATGAACGGGAGCGCGAACCCACAGTGGGAGCCGTTTGTCTCGGCCTTGCCACGCGAGGCGCAGGTCAGCCGCTTTCCCCTCGCTCCCGCTCTCAATGTCCTCTTGACTGTGAGCGTGGTGCTCGTGGCGGTCACGCTTGTCAGCCAGGTTGCGCCTCGCGATCTCCGGCTCTATGGCGACAGTCTTCGACTCTATCGCGACAATAGCATTGTCCTTACCGCGGTCAGTTCGAAGGTTCGACCCGCAGGATCAGAGCCTGTCGTGAAGCCCGTTCCGCAGACGTTTCCGAGGACTCGTCCACAGGCGTCCCTGCTGAACCGAACTCAGACCCAGCCCGGCGTCACGCTGATAACCTCCATCGCGCTGAGTCAATCAACCCTGGCATCGGCCCCACCCGCGATGGCGGACAGACCGGCGACTCAAAATAGTGCTGCCATCGCCGAATGGCCCGCACAGCCTCTCGGGCTTCAGGCCCCGGATGGCGCGAGGACGCCTGATGGGCCGTCGGGCTCTGTCGACCGGCCTGTGATGACGATCGCGGGGCCGATGCAGTGGCCGTCCAACGGTGCGCTCGCGTCGTGCCGCTGGCCCGCCTGCCAGTTTTCCACGATCGCAGCACCTTCACTGGAAAACGGCAGGTCCTTCATGCCTCTTCCTCCGCAGTTGCGCGATCCGTGGACATTCTCCTTTGCAAGCCGGCTCGCCAACCAGTCCCCCGAAGTGTGGGAAATGCTCGTCTTCCCGACACTGGGTGCATGGGGACAGACGCTGGACATGGGGAGGACGAGATTCACGGCCAGCGCTTACGAATGGCGGCTTAGCACTCAGACCCAAAGCGGTCTTCAGTTCTCGACCGGGTATCCGCTAGCGACTCCCCTACAGTGGTTTGGGGTCGAGGCGAATGGAGGAGTCGCCATGCGGACACCTGGAGGTCTGGAGGTAGTCGGGTCGACTCGCGGTATCCAGCTCTACCAATATTTCACGACACCGTTGGGTCAACTCTTCGGCGGTATCACGCCACAGGGGCCGATCGCTGGAGGAGTGTTCAGGACTGGCAACGTGACGGCTATCGTTGGCACACTGCTCTCCGAGGGTCAACCGAAGGTAGCGGGAGCAATTGGGCTTCGGCTGGGAGATTTCAGTCTCGACTACATGGATACCACAACGGATAGAGCAATCGGCGTCCGTTTCAGCCGTGCCCCTCTTGATATCAGCTTCGCGCGAAGCAGTAACAGTACAGAGGCTCAGCTGAGGCTCTCTTACACGCCGACGTCCGGCGGCCCGACTATCCTCGGGCTCTGGTCCAGCAAAACAGGCCTCAATCTCTTGATCGTTGGCTCGCTTGACTTCGGATCTCGTCCGGTCGTACGCGTCCAGGAGTATGCTGCGCCCTCCACGTTTGGCGCGGCATCGAACCACTAGTAAACTCGCGTTCGTCAGGTTACGGCCCGCTGTCGGCGGCGCCGCGACGCTGAGATGCGTCCACTCCGCTGGACCTGGAAGAGCGCCTGAGGATCCGCGAGGCCGGGCAAGCGACGTCGGCCGAGGCTGCGGAAGCGGATGCCGGCCGGTGCCGATCCCCCGACGGCTGCCCTTGTCTCGCTGGAGATGACGATTTGACCCCCGCGGGCCGCCGCACAGACGCGAGCCGCGATGTGGACGGCAAGACCGATGTAGCCGACATCCGTAAGGGTGGGCCGCCCGGCATGAATCCCGGCGCGAACCCGGACGTCGAGATCGTCGGGCCAGGTCCGTTCGCGGAGGTCACGCTCGATGGCCACTGCCGCCTCGACGGCATCGAGGGCGCGCTCGAAGACCGCGAAGAACTCGTCCGCGCGGGCGTCGACCTCGCGGCCACCTGCTCGCAACACGGCTGACCGCACGATGCCTCGGACGTCGTTCAGCAGGTCGCGATAACGATCGCCCAGCCGATGGAGAAGGGCGGTGGAGTCCTCGATATCGGTCATGAGGAAGGTGACGAACCCGGTGGGGAGCCCCGCGGCATCCGTTGCTGTGGCCGGAACCTGGCCGTACACACGGTCGTTCTCAACGACGAAGCGCACGGCGGCCAGCACGGTCTCCACCAGATCCGGATCGTCGAGAACCGCCGGATCGTGCACGAGCGCGGTCATGGGCCGGCCGTGGCGCTCGAGATAGGTCACCACGCGCGGGTCCTCTTCGGCGGGAAGCGGGACGGGCCTACCCCTACCGTCCAGGTAGGCGCCCGACGCGTCGGACCAGTGCAGGACGGCCAGGGTCGGGTCCCGGAGAACGCTTCGCAGGCGTTGTTCGAGCTCGCCGGGTGCCCCGTGCCGACCCAGCTCAATCACGAGGCGACCGGCCGCCGCATGCTTCCGCTCCGATTCCAGCTGGCCGGTGATGAAACCGATGGGCACAATGCCGTACTTCTTCGCCGCGTTCAGCAGCCGCTTGCGGGCGCGCTCCCGGGCGGCATCGTTCTCGAAGGCGACCTGGTTGAACCGGGCGAGTGCATTCCGCACGTGCGCCTTGTCGTGGACCGGCAGCCGGCGCCGGCCGCGAGAGTCGACGTAGGCGAAGGCCCTGTCCGGAAGGCGGGCTCGCTTGCTGGTGGCAAGGCGCGACATGCCTGAACCATAACGCTCTTCCCGTCCATCACGCCACGGCATTGATTCAGAGGTGCTGCTCAGAACCTCCCCCGGGGCATCCGATCGTCGGTGGTCAGGTCGCGGGCTCGACGCGGTGCCCCTGGCGTTCCAGCAGCTGGACGGCCCGGTACACGGCCCACCTACCACGATTCGCCGCAACCCTTTACGATTGGGCCATGGGCCTGCCCTTCGCTCCACCACTCGTGCCCATGCTGTCCAAGGCCGCCGACGCCTTGCCGGGTGGCGACGGCTGGCTGTTCGAGCCCAAGTGGGACGGCTTTCGAACGTTGGTGTTTCACGACGGCGACGCGATCGTGCTGCAGAGCCGCGACGAGAAGCCCATGAACCGTTACTTCCCCGAGCTCGTCACCGTCCTCGCCGCGACGCTGCCCGAGCGCTGCGTCGTCGACGGCGAGGTCGTCATCGTCGGCGTCGGGGGGCTCGACTTCGAGGCGCTGCTCCTCCGCATCCATCCCGCGGCGTCGCGGGTGAAGCTCCTGGCCGAAGAGGCGCCGGCGTCGTTCGTGGCCTGGGACCTGCTCGCGCTGGGGGACGAGGACCTGCGCGAGCTGCCACTGGCGGTGCGGCGCGAACGGCTCGAGCAGGTGCTGGCCGGCGCGGCACCGCCGGTGCACCTGTCTCCGGCCACGCGCGAGCGGGCGCTCGCGGAGGACTGGTTCCGTCGCTTCGAGGGGGCCGGGCTCGATGGCGTCATGGCCAAGCGTCTGGACGCGCCCTATCGTGCCGGTGAGCGCGCGATGATCAAGGTGAAGC
>JBOGSE010000620.1:0-2222 GCA_050694895.1 bacterium
GGCCCTCGGCGACACCGAGAAACACGCCGGCCAGCAGCGCGCCCGGCAGGTTGCCGATGCCGCCCACCACGATGATGGTGAAGGCCTTGACCGTCAGCCCGAAGCCCATGTACGGGTCGACCGGGAAGGACAGCACGTACAGCACCGCTGCGATCGCCACGGTGGCCGAGCCGAACGCGAAGGTCAGTGCCTTGATGCGGATGCTCTGCACGCCGCAGATCTGCGCGCCGGTGGCGTCCTGCGTCACGGCGCGGATCGCGCGGCCGAACCAGGTGTGCTTGAGCAGCAGGTGCATCACGATGGTCAGCACCACGATGCCGGCCAGGATCAGCAACTGCGTCGTCGACACCACGATCTCGCCGAACTCCAGCGCCGGCAGCCGTAGCGGGATGTTGCGCTGGGTCGCCCCAGCCGCCTTGGCAGTCAGGTCCGACAGGATCATCAGCGTGCCCACCGTCACGAGCACGGTGCCCACCGTGCCCTCGAAGTGGTTGCGCTTGGCCAGCGGCCGCAGCAGCAGGTGGTAGTAGCCGTAGGCGAAGGCGAACAGCAGCGGCGCGAGCAAGGCGGCGATCAGCAGCGGGTGCAGGCCCCACGCGCTGAACGCCAGGCTGGCCAGCACGCCACTGACCGCAAGCAGCGTGCCGTGCGCGAAGTTGAGGATGCGCACGACGCCATAGATCAGCGACAGCCCGAACGCGACCAGCGCGTACAGACCACCGAGCAGCACGCCGCCGATGAGCACCTGGAGTAGAACTTCCATATTCATGTCTGCCCCCCGATCGCGGAGTACCGCGCCCTGCCCTCCGAGGCGGCCTCGCCCGGCTTGGGGCGGCCCGGCGCCGGGCTCGCAAGAGTTCGTTTGGTCACGCTCACGCCCTCCTTACTTTTGCCAGGTCGGTGATGGCCAGGCCAGCTTGCCCGTCGCGACCTCCGGCGGCCATACCACGTTGACCTTGCCGCCCTGCATCTGCACGGTGAAGGCGCCGGTGTTGGCGAAGCCGCGCTCGTCAAAAGTCACGTCGCCGGCCGGGCTCTTGAAGGTGCCCTTGAAGAGCACCTCTTTGACCTTTTCGCGGTCGACGACGCCGGCCTTCTCGATCGCCTGCATCATCGTCAGGTAGGAGGTCAGGCGGCCGAGCGTCCAGATGTAGTCGAACATCGTCACGTCGGAGCGCTTCATCACCGTCTCGACGAGCTCGCTGTAGTCGCCCTTGACGCCGGGGTACCAGGAGAGCTCGCCGGTCATGCCCTCGATGTCCGCGCCGACCTGGCGGTACAGCGCACCGGTCAGCATCGTGTGGTGCACGTCCATCGCGCGCACCTTCAGCTGGCGCATCTGCTGCACCAGCGGCACCGAGGCGTTGTCGTAGGAGCTGATGTAGACGATGTCGGCCTTGGCGGCGCGCACCTTGGCGATCAGCGCCGTGAAGTCCTTGAGTTCGGGCGAGAAGGTCTCATTGCCCAGCACCTTCAGGCCCTGCGCCTCGGCCTTCTTGCTCCAGGTGGCGGTGATGCCCTTCATCACCGGGTTGTCGTGGGTGATGAAGTAGATCGACTGCGGCTTCGGGCTGACCTTGGCGATCATGTCGAAGTAGCGCGCTGACCAGTTCGGCACCACCGGGAAGGGCGTGCCCCAGATGTACTTGAGGCCGCGGTCGTAGACCGAGGGCGTGGCCACGTTGGCCATCACCATCGGGATCTTGTGCTTGTCGGCGATCGGTGGCACCGGACCGCCGATCGAACTCCAGTCGGGGCCGACGAAGAAGTCGGCGTTGTCGACGGTGGCCATCTTCTCGTAGAGCTGCACGGCCGTGGCGGGCACGCTCTGGTCGTCATAGATGACGAACTTGATCGGCAGCTTCTTGCCGCAGGCCTTGACCATGACGCCGCCGCTCTTGTTGACCTCCTCGGCGAAGATTTCCGTCATCTTGCGCCAGCGGTCGGCCAGCGTGGAGAACGAGCCGGTCTCGGAAATCGTCGTGCCCAGCACGATCGGATCGGCGCAGGAGTTGAGCTTGGCAGCCGCGGGGACGGCGACGAGTGCTGCGAGCACGGCGGCGGCGAGGTGGTGGAAGGGGGGTCGGTTCATCGTTGTCTCCTGTTGTGGGAATGGAAATGGGTAGGTCAGACCGTCGCTGGCGCTTGCAGGCCCTGCCAGCGGCGCAGCTCGGCGTGGTGGTCGATCGCGAACAGGTCGAGCACGCGCGCGACGCTGTGGT
>JBOGSE010000621.1:0-1339 GCA_050694895.1 bacterium
TCCCCAGCAGGCGGTCGATGCTGTTCTGCGCGCTGACGGATTTCTCGACCAGGCGGAGCCGGGTGCGCATGAGGTCGCGGGGGCCCCGTTGGGCGGGCGCGATCATGTGGGCCACCGGGATGAGGTCGGCCCGGAGGAGCAGCGCGAGGATGTCCGAGTCGACCTGGTCGGTCCACCTTGGCGGCGGCGATCGCCTTGAGCCGGGTCGCGTGGGCGAGGGTGAGCTCGACCCCCAGTGCGGCGAGGACGTCGGCGGGCCAGTACCAGGCGCCGGTGGACTCCACGACGGCCCGGTGGGGCCCGGGGAACTCGACGAAATACTGCTGGAGCCCGAGGCCCGTGCTCGGAACGCGGGCCTGTTTGACGCGCCGACCGTCGGGCCCGTAGGTTGTGATGACGCAGAACGCCCGGTGCTGGTCGATGCCAGAGTACCACATGGGAGTGCCCTCCTGGGGTAGCGGTTCGCGATCTTGAGCGGTCGCTGAGACGGTACCCCTTGAGGGCACTTCTTGGAAACATCAAGCGCATGAAGCTGTCGGCCCGCGGCGGCCGCTTGATAGCAAACAATGTCTACTTGTCTGCGGCCGCCGCAGGCCGCAGCTTATGCGTGTTTCGTTAGGCCGCTGCGACAAGAGGTAGATCATGCCGAGTTCCGCGTCTTCGTTCCGTCAAATCCTCTGCGGCCCGACCGGTCTCGGTTCTGCAGGCCTGTTGCTCGCTGGTCTCATGGCCTTCCCATCATTCGCGCTGGCCCAACGGGCCTATCTCGACTTTAGCACTTTTCAAGAGTGGCGGGCTCTCGTGCCGGAACTCCCCGACGCGCGGGTGTGCAACCTGACGATCGCGGGCCACCAACTCTGGGCGAGTGGGCAACTCCGCATGCCCCTTGAGCGGTTTCTGCACGGGGAGTTCCGCACCGAGGGGCTAGTCGATTGGGCAGTGGAGTTGAGCGCCAGACCGGATACCGAGCCGTGTGAGTATCTCCTTGTCGTCACCAATGAAGCGGGGGCCTGGCGGCGTCTTCTCCTTGAACGTATCGAGCTGGAGGAGGGAACCGCAGGCTTCACGGTGGTGTGGAACCCCCAGGCCCAAGCCCTCGGCATCGACTTTAGTCATCGCAAGCGCCTGACGGCCGCGGCAACGATGACGTGGCAAGACGGTGCTGTGGTGCGAAGCCAGCCCGGGTACGTCGTCGAGCGGCGCATCATTCGGCAGCGTTGCAGCTGGGAGGTAGACGTCCGACGTTTCAGGTGCTCGCGCTCGGCAATGCCCGAGGAATGGGATCCTAACTGAGCCCTCGTCGGCGAGTGGAAGCGTCCGCAGCGGCCTAACTAGCGCT
>JBOGSE010000622.1:0-2687 GCA_050694895.1 bacterium
AGTTTGCCGGCCGTTACACACAGGGACACTTCGATCTCCCGATGCGGGGATGTGACGTTGATCTGGACGGAACGCTGGTCGTGAAAGCGGGCGTGTTGCAAGACGTGTTTGGATGACGCCTGCCCGATTCGGCTACATTGAACGTGGACAGGGACCGCCGCTGGTTTTGCTGCATGGCATCGGCGGCGGGGCGGCGAGCTGGCGCTACCAGATCGAGGAGTTCGCCCGCGCGTATCGCGTCCTCGCCTGGGACATGCCGGGCTATGGGGGCTCCCAACCAGCGGCGGAGTACTCGTTTCCCGGCTACACGCAGCGGCTGCGGGAGTTTCTCGCCGAACGCGCGATTGCACGCCCAATTCTGGTCGGGCACTCCATCGGCGGCATGATCGTTCAGGAATATCTTGCGGTGCATCCCGAGGCTGCCCGCGCCGTTGTGCTGTATGCGACCAGCCCCGCCTTCGGCCGCAAAGAGGGCGAATGGCAGCAACAGTTTCTCCGGGCTCGCCTGGCTCCGCTGGATGAGGGCAAGACGATGGCCGAGTTGGCCCCCGGAATCGTCCGGGGGCTTGTCGGTTCCGGTGCGACAGCAGATGGGGTCGCCCTCGCAGTGGCATGCATGGCCGCCGTGCCGGAAGAGACTTATCGGGCGGTCGTGCTCTCGCTGGTGGAGTTCGACCGGCGCGAGGGGCTGGGCCGGTTCACCGTCCCCTGTCTGGTTGTGGCCGGCGAGGAGGACACCAACGCTCCGCCGACAATGATGGAGAAGATGGCCACCCGAATCCCCGGAGCGCAATACCATCGCCTGCCTGGGCTGGGACACCTGGCGCACCAGGAGGACCCGGCGGCGTTCAACAGGGTCCTGTGGACCTTTCTCGACGGCGTGACGAAAGGGGAGGCGTGACGTTGACCA
This sequence comes from bacterium, assembly GCA_050694895.1. Lineage (GTDB taxonomy): Bacteria > Sysuimicrobiota > Sysuimicrobiia > Sysuimicrobiales > Humicultoraceae > JBQTJP01. The sequence continues at coordinate 911 of JBOGSE010000622.1, forward strand.
CCCTAACGCCAGCCTGGGAGCGAGTCCTGTCGACGCTCGCGGGCCTGGAGAGTGTCGAGGATCGCGACGAGCCCATTTTTGATCCAAAGGCCTTTCGCCTAAGTGAAGAGCAGAACCGGCTGACAACCCTGGCCCGCAAACTGGGCCAGTACCGGTTCGCCCGGCGCGCGGGGCAATACGACCGCGAGGCCACATTCCCCGCCGAGGACTTCCGTGACCTCGACCGCGCGGGCCTGCTGGCCATCTGCATCCCCAAGGACTACGGTGGCATCGGGGCCGACTTCTTGACCTACTCGGTCGTGGCCGCTGAGATCGGGCGCTATGCCGGGGCGACGGCCCTCAACTGGAACATGCACGTGTGCTCCACGCTGTGGACCGGTGCGCTCACCGACGACCTGGACCTGACTTCCGAAGACCGCGAGGCGCACCACGAGCGCCGCCGCCTGCACTACGACCGGATCTTGGAACAGGGCGCGATCTACTCCCAGCCCTTTTCCGAACCCGGGCCCGCCGCCGCGGGCGTCGCGGCCTTCGAGACGGAGGCCCACCCGGTTGATGGCGGGTGGCGGGTGAACGGGAGGAAGATCTTCGCCTCCCTTTCGGGAAGCGCCGATTACTACGGCATCCTGTGCACAGAGGTGACCGGAGAAGAACCGCGCAGCCGGAAAAACACGCTCTATCTCGCGATCCCGTCAAAAGCCGAAGGCGTCAGCATCGTCGGCGAGTGGGATCCGCTCGGCATGCGTGCGACGGTCTCGCTCACCCTGCTGTTTAAGGATGCATTTGTCCCGGCAGGCGCGCTGCTGATGCCCCGCGGGGTCTACTATCAGGCAGCCACGCGATGGCCACACATGTTCCTGACGCTGTCGCCTGCGTACATGGGCATGGCGCAGGCGGCATGTGATTTCACCGTCCGCTACCTGCGGGGCGAACAGCCGGGCACACCGCCTGTCAAGCGACGCATGTACCCGACCAAACAGATCGCGGTGGCTCAGATGAAGATCATGCTTGAGCAGACCAAGACGCTCTGGCTGCAAGCCGTGAGGGAGGCCTGTCCCGATCCCAGCCGCGATCAAGTGATGCGGGCCTGGGCAGCGCAATACACGACGATGGAGAATGCGAACGAACTCGCTCAACTGGCGCTCCGCACCTGCGGCGGACAGGCCATGTTCCGCAGCCTGCCGCTGGAGCGGATCTACCGGGACAGTCGGTGCGGATCGCTCATGTTGCCCTGGACCGCCGAGATCTGCCTGGACCGCTTGGGGAAGGAGTGCCTGTATCGACCCGGCGAGTCGGACGAGGCGTGAGCGCCTGTGGTGCATGAGCGCGTGTGAATATCTCGCGTTGGATTGAGCGGAACGCAAGCTTTGCCCCCACGAAATCCGCATTGCGCTTTGAGGATCGAGCCTACACGTACGCCGCGCTGGCCGAGCGTGTGGAGCGCGCGGCTCAGGTCCTCAAAGGGCAGTTGGGCGTGGGCCGCGGCGACCGTGTCGCGCACGTCGGCTACAACAGTCCGGAATTCCTCATCCTCCTGTTCGCGTGCGCCAGGCTCGGCGCGATGCTAGTTCCGCTCAACTGGCGGCTGGCCCCGCCAGAACACCTGTACATCTTCAACGATGCCTCGGTCTCGGCGCTGTTCCTGGAGCAACCCTTCGCCCACCTGGTCGCGCCCGTGCAGAGCGCCCTGCCTCACTGCCGGATCATCGGGCTAGACTTTGCACCGGAGGCCGGGACGCAATTTGGCGAGCTGCTGGCGACCGCGCGCGGCGACAGC
>JBOGSE010000623.1:0-2221 GCA_050694895.1 bacterium
CCGCCATGGCCGACTGCCTCGTGTGCCACTCCAAGGTCGATCCTCCGTTCAGTTGCGAGTTCTGCCACGACTCGAAAGCCGCGCTCAAGCCCGCGAGCCACGTCCCCGATTTCCTCGACTCCCACCATGCCAAAAACGCCGCCGTCGACCGCACCACCTGCGCCGTCTGCCACGCCCGCAAGTTCACCTGCCAGGGTTGTCACTAGCAACCCGCGCTCCCGTTGGTCGCGGCTCAGCAACGATTTCCGAGACGGTAGAGTAGGAGAGAGGGCGACGCGAAGCGCGGCCCACTCTCCCCTCGTCGAACCGGAGGTGCAGATTTCCCGCGTCCGGCTCTCCTGAAAACTCTCGCCTCAGGCATGCACAGTTCCCGAAAGACGGATCAGCCCCAAGCGCGCCAGGTGCTGTAACCAGGGTTCTCCTTGCGGAGGCTGGTACGGTCTCTGACTGCGTCGTTGCAGATGTTGGATCAGACGACCCTGAAGATAGCGCTCGATCTCACAGTAGGCGCTCGTGGGGTACCCAATGGAAAAGTAGTTCGCCCAACCTTTCAGATGCCGATTCAGCTCGCCAATCAGGACCGGGATCGGCTTGAAGCACTGATGACTGTTGGTCATTTCGTGCAGCTTGCCCCGCTCCCGTTGGACCGCCTTCTTCGACGGAAACAGATTCAGGTATTGGCGACCGCGTCCTTTCAGATCGCGATCATACCGGAACGTGTATCCCAGAAAGTTCAGACTCGCCCCTCGTTCCCGCAGATTGACCACTCGCGTCTTTTCCCGATTGATCTCCAACTGGAACTTCCCTTCCAGCCGCGACTCGATGAACTCGATGGTTTCCGACCCCATCTGTTTCGCCAACGCCACAAAATCATCGGCGTAGCGCACCAGCTTGACATCGGCCCTTCGCGCCGGCCCTTGCGGACCGTAAAACAGAGCGTCGAACCAGTGCAAATACAGATTCGCCAGCAGGGGCGAGGCGACCCCGCCCTGTGGCGTCCCTTTCTTCGGCCGGCTCCATTTACCACTCCCGCCCTGCTCCTCACTCCGTTCCACCACTGACGCTTGCAGCCACATCCGGATCAACTGCAGGACCGACCGGTCCACCACCCGCATGCGCACACACGCCATCAGTTGGGAGTGTGGAATCGAATCGAAATAGCCCTTCAGGTCCGCGTCATACACGGCTTGATACCCGGCCTTGATGTGGCCACGTATCTCCTCCAGCGCCTGGTGCGCCGAGCGCCCCGGTCGGAACCCATACGAACAGTCCAGGAAGTCGGCCTCAAAGATCGGCTCCAGGATCAGCAGGGTTGCCATTTGTACTACCCGGTCGCGCACCGTCGGGATTCCCAACGGCCTCAGCTTCCCATTCGCCTTCGGAATGTATACGCGTTGCACCGCCTGCGGCTGGTAGGTCTTCGTCCGCAGCGATTCCTGAATCCCTTCCAGGAATCCCGCTGCGCCTTGGTCTGACTCCACGATCTGTTCGATCCTGACGCCATCCACCCCGGGCGCTCCTTTGTTCCGTCGCACCCGTTCCCAGGCCGCTTCCAACACATCCATCCGATAGATCCGGTCGTATAACGCATAAAACCGGAACTTCGGCTCCTGCTTGGCCTTTTGGCCCAGCTTCTGTCTCAGTTGAGAAACTTTCTCCGACAGCCCTGGCTCCTTCACCGTTCCCGGCATCGCCTCTCCTGCCGCTGCCCGAGTATCCGTAGTGGGATTCTCATCCAAGCGGGTTTCTCCTCCTCTTACACAAACATGTTTTCAGCAAGGCCCCTTGGCTCCACGGGCGTTACCCCGCTTCTTCGCTACTCCGGGCCTCTCCGACTCCCTGCCGCGCCGCTTCCCGGTTATGTTTTCCCGAGCCGCGTGGCTGGCTTCCGCCAGCGCCCGGCAGGGCCTCCCAGGCTCCTCGATTGATCTGTCCACGCGCGCTGTCCCCACCCACCCCGGAAGGTCCGATGGCTGCTTGTGGCTGTTGCTTCACCACCGGTCTGTTCTGGCTTCATCCTAGTCGGCGGACTGGCCACCTTCGTTTTTCTATCGTGGCCGAATCGGGTTCACTTGCGTTACGGCTCGCGTGTTTGCCTCCCGAGTCGCGCTGGCTCCATTACTGGAACCCCCGCTCGTTCGGCTACATGCTGAACAGGCAATTTACATGGTGAACTCCTTTCAGTTCACAAGATCAACCAGGCTTATCCTGGTAACCGACC
>JBOGSE010000624.1:0-1738 GCA_050694895.1 bacterium
ACCTGAGAGTCATCGTGCTGGACGGAGACGGCTCGCTGCTGATGAACCTGGGATCGCTCGCGACGATCAGCGCGTTGCGCCCGCCTAATCTGGTCCACATCGTCTTCGACAACAGGATGTATGAAACAACCGGTGGACAGGCGACTCATACGGCCAGAGGCGTGAGCCTCGCCGCCATCGCGCGCGGCGCCGGGCTGGCACAGGTCCGAGAGGTCGCGGACCTCCCCTCGTTCACGCACGCTGCGCAGGCCGCTCTTCGTGAAACCGGGCCATGGTTCATCGTGGCAGTCGTCGAACCGGCGGCGTCGACGGCGCGGCTCGCGCGGCGGCCCATCTACGACAAGGACCGCTTCATGAGCGGCATTCGCAATGCTTAGTCCTTCTGTTTCACTTTGATAAGCGCCCGCATCCAGGGATGGAAGCAGCACTGGAAGAGGTGATCGCCGGCACCGAGTCCGGTCACTCGCAGGCTCTTACCCGGTTGCAACTCGGTAGGGTCAACCGCTGCTGGGGCAAGGAGGCACTCCTTGGCCTGCTCTAATCCCACGTTGAGCGGGGGGACGCGTCCGCCGCCAAATGCCTTGACCTCCGTAAAGGTATGGGGTCTGCCGCCCCCGTTTCTCACTTTTACGGTCCGCTTGGGCCCGATCGCGAGATACGAAGGATCGAAACGCCACGACGGATGTCCGACAGTGGACAATGAAAGCGGAGAGCGGACCAGGGCATTGAACTCCGCATTCGTGACGTCTCCCCTTGCGCGCCTGCAGCCAATCCCCGGAAAGGTAGTGTCCGTGGGATCGCAGTCGTCCAGTGCCCGCACCAGCTTACCGTCATCCGCTGTCGCTGTGGCCGCTCCCAGGATCAATAGCCCGACCACCAATACTAATACTAAAGCAACACTCAAGCTCCGCATCCTCGCACCTCCCTTATTGAACTTCTTGGGCTCACGCTGGAGTTCGACGCTCAGCACGATTCTCCCACTCCAGGAGTCACCTCGGCTCTGAGGAACACCTCCTGCAATGGCGCTCTCGGCGTATCGCGGTGCCCGCGTCAAGCGCATCGAGGATCCACGGTTGATCAACGGCCGCGGCACGTTCGTCGACGATCTCACGTTCGCAGGCCTGCGCCACGTCGCCGTGGTGCGCAGCCCACATGCCCATGCCCTGATCCGCCACGTCAGCGCACCAACATCCGTGGTCCTGATCACCGCCCGGGATCTAGGCGATCCGTTGTGGCTGCCAGGCGAAGTCAAGGGCGCCCTGGCCCGGCACCCGGTCCTGGCGGTCGACCAAGCGTGTTATGTCGGCCAGCCCGTCGCCCTGGTCGTCGCCGACGATCCCTACAAGGCGGCCGATGCGGCCGAGCAGGTACGGGTCGAGTGGGAGCCTCTGCGCGCCATTCTCGATCCCGAAGACGGCCTGTTGCCTGACGCGCCGCGGATCCACCCGGACCTTTCGTCGAATGTCGCGTACCGCAGCCACCTTCGCCATGGTGAGCCTGACGAGGCGTTCGCCCGCGCCGCCGTCGTCGTCACGCAGCGTATCGCGCACCAGCGGCTCGCCGCGGTGCCGCTGGAGGCCCGCGCGGTGGTGGCGGCCCCGCCGTCGGGCAGGGAGCGCCGGCTCACCGTGTGGTCGTCCACGCAGATGCCACACGCGCTGCGCGACACTCTGGAGGAACTGCCCCCGATTGCCGGCACGCGCGTGCGCGTGATCGCGCCCGATGTCGGCGGTGGTTT
>JBOGSE010000625.1:0-1149 GCA_050694895.1 bacterium
TACCAGCACCCGGGCCATCTCGAACGCCGGAGCGTCTTTGGCCTCCACTCCCTGCAGGTGCCGGCTGCCCAGATTGCTGGTCATGATGATGACCGTGTTCTTGAAGTCGACCACGCGCCCGTGGCCGTCGGTGAGCCGCCCATCGTCCATGATCTGCAGGAGCAGGTTGAAGACATCGGGGTGGGCCTTCTCGATTTCATCGAAGAGCACCACCCGATACGGCCTGCGCCGGACGGCCTCGGTCAGCTGCCCGCCCTCTTCAAAGCCCACGTAGCCCGGCGGCGCGCCGACCAGCCGGCTCGTGGTGTGCCGCTCCTGATACTCGGACATGTCCAGGCGCACCATCGCGTCCTCGTCGTCGAACAGTTGTTGCGCCAGCGCCCGCGCGAGCTCGGTCTTGCCCACGCCGGTCGGCCCGAGAAACAGGAACGATCCGATCGGTCGGCGCGGGTCCTTGAGCCCGGCGCGCGCGCGGCGAATCGCATCGGCAACGGCGGTGACGGCCTCGTCCTGGCCGACGACCCGCTCGTGCAGCCGCTCCTCAAGGTGGAGGAGTTTGGCCATCTCGCCTTCGAGCAGCCGCTGCACCGGGATACCGGTCCAGCGCGCCACGACTTCAGCGACTTCGTCGGCTGTCACTTCCTCGTTGAGGAGCCGCCCGGTCTGCTGGATGGTCCGGAGCCGTTCCTCCTGCGCCTTCAACTGCCGCTCCAGGTCCGGGATCGTGCCGTACCGCAGTCGGGCCGCCGTCTCGAGATCGGCCCGGCGCTCAGCGTCCTCGATCTGACGATGGGTCTCCTCGATCTTTTGCTTGGTCTCGCGGATCGCTCCGATCGCCGCTTTCTCCTGATCCCACTTGGAGCGGATCGCCTGGGACTGCTCGCGCAGCGAGGCCAGTTCCCCCTCCAGGTCCTTCAGCCGGTCCCGGCTTGCCACATCGGTCTCGCGGCGCAGGGCCTCGCGCTCGATCTCCAGCTGCATGACGCGCCGGTCTACCTCATCGAGCTCGACCGGCTTGCTGTCGATCTCCATTCTCAGGCGGCTGGCGGCTTCGTCGATGAGATCGATGGCCTTATCGGGAAGGAAGCGCGCGCTGATGTACCGATCGGACAGCACCGCGGCCGCGATGACCGCGGCGTCGGTGATCCG
>JBOGSE010000626.1:0-3781 GCA_050694895.1 bacterium
CATGGCGGGCATGTTGATGTCACCGGTCACATGGACGCCCGGCTATGCGCTTCTCATGTTTTCGATGTGGTGGCTCATGATGATTGCGATGATGCTACCGAGCGCAGCGCCTATGGTGCTATTGCACGCTGCGGTTACGCGAAAGGGACTTGCGCGTACTGACGACACCGGACTAAACGCCCCTTCACACCGACTTCTTTCGGCCACGATCGCGTTCATTGGCGGGTATCTGGTCATGTGGGGAGCGTTCAGCCTAGTTGCGGTAGTTGCGCAATGGGCGCTCGAGCGCGGAGCGCTTTTCTCCGCCATGATGTCTACAAGCAGCTTTCTGGGTTCGGGTCTGTTGCTAGCCGCCGGACTCTGGCAACTAACCCCGCTTAAGACCGTATGTCTGCGCCATTGCAGGTCTCCGATTGGCTCCCTGTCTGCGCATTGGCGGCCCGGCGTCGGCGGCGCATTCAGGATGGGCACTGAGCACGGCGTAGTCTGCTTGGGCTGTTGTTGGTTCTTAATGGCCCTCCTGTTCTATGGAGGCGTGATGAACCTGATGTGGATCATTGGGCTCGCGTTGTTCGTTCTCGTAGAGAAAATGATGCCATCAGGCATCGCGTTCGGAAGAGTAACCGGCCTGCTGCTCATCGCGTGGGGAGTCTGGCTCGGTTTCACGGCCTTCTGAGCAGGGTGTCTTGTCCGCTTCGGGACAGTTCCCGCCAGCCAACGGTACACACCGAGTGGCCACATAGAAGACCTTCGCTAGCTGCGCTGGTGTCGACATGAACGGCTGTTCTTGGCCGAGAGCAGATAGACAAGGAGTCAGCTGAAGATGCCGCATAACACGGGGATGCAGCCGTCGAGCGGCACGCTAACGTTGTGGTAGCCCTGTAGAATGCGCTGCGCCGCTCGCGGCTGATCCCCAAAGCGTTAGGCAACTCTCGAACGTCGTTTCACGACGAGTTCCACGTGAACGCCCGCATGGCCCAACATCGCCACCAACGTATCTACGCTGAAGCGATCGATCTTTCCGCGCACCAAATCGCTGACCCGCGGCTGGGTCACGCCGAGCAGCGCCGCCGCTCGCGCCTGGGTCAGGCGCCGCGCCTTGATCACCTTCCCCAGCTCGATCATCAGATCGGTCCGCAGCTTCAGGTTGTCGGCCTCCTCTGCCGAGAATCCCAGCTCGCGGAACAGGTTGCCAGTAGACCGCCGGATACTTGCTCTCATCCGCCCTCCTTCTCTGCTCGTCGGGCTCGGAGCACTGCCGCCAACCGGGCGCGGCCTAGCTCCAGGTCCGTTTGGCGCGTCTGCCGAGTTCGTTTCGTGAATGCATGCAGTACGTACACCGCGTTAGCAAACCGTGCCACGTAGAAGACCCGGTGCTGGACCTCCCCATGGAGGCGGATCTCCGCCACTCCGCTCCCCACGCTCGGCATGGGGCGCCAGTCGTCCGGGAGCAAGCCCTGCTGCACCCGGCGCAGTTGATAGCCGGCACGCCGGCGCGCATCTTCGGGAAACGCGCGCAGGTCCGTAAGCGCGGTCCCGACCCAGTAGAGCGGCTTGTCCGGCACCCCAGGACTATATAAATAGGTGTATATCTCAGCAAGAGTTGCCTAGAGTCAACTTTGAAGTGCAACACTGAAGCTCACGGGACATAGCATTCCTCTGGGGTGCGATAGCCGAGGCGCTTTCGGGGCCGGCGGTTCAGCTTCCTCGCAATCCGATTGCAGTCGTGCTGGGTGAGGTGGGCCATGCACTGGCCCTTGGGGAGATACTGCCGGAGCAGGCCGTTGGTGTTCTCGTTGGTCCCGCGTTCCCAGGCATGGTGCGGCGTCGCGAAATAGAACCGCGCGGCCGTGGCGCGCTCGAGCGCCGCATAGGCGTGGAATTCGGTCCCGTTGTCGACTGTGATGGTCTGCACCGGGTGCGGCTGCCGTCGGATCAAGTGCCGGGCGCGCCGGTTCACCTGGGCGCTGGTGCGCCGGCTCAGGTGCCCCAGCACCACGTAGCCGGTCTTCCGTTCCACCAGACTCAGCACACAGGGGCCCGCCTGGCTGGCGCCGAGCATCGTATCCGCTTCCCAATGGCCCACGCAGGTGCGCGCGGTGGCCGCGGCGGGGCGCGCCGTAATCGGTCGCTTGCCAGCGAGCCGGCCCCGGCTGTCGTAGGACCGGTAGCGCTTCCGGAACCGTTTCGGGGCTCCTCGCAGGTGCCGGTACAGGCCGCCGCCTGCGCGTTTGTCTGCCCAGATGTAGCGGTAGATCGTCTCGTGGCTGATCGCGAGCCGCTGGACCCGCCGGAGATAGCCGGCCACCTGCTCGGGACTCCACTGCTGCTCGAGGTAGCGCCGTACCAGGGCGTAGTCGGCCGCGGTGAAGCAGGCGTTCCGGCGGGAGCGCGAGCGGGGCTGCCGCGCCCGCCCATGGGCCACGGCCGGGCGGTACCCGCCATCGGGCCGGCTATTGCGGCAGAGCTCGCGCCCGATGGTGCTCCGGTGCCGGCCCACGACCCGGGCAATCACGGCCGGGCGGTAGCCGAGCTGGCGGAGAATGCCCACGGTGTATCTTTCGGCTAAGGTGATCTGTGAGTACATGGGAGCCTTCATTCTCTTGGCGGAGAACGGAAGGGTACCACTCTCGCAGGTCACCTTGTTCGTGGGGCCTGCTGTTGCACTTAGTTTATGAATTCGCGTTGCCTAACAAGCGCTTGAAGCTGACGGCGCGCGTAGATTAGGGAATAAATCGTTCACCAGCGCGCCGCAGCTTAAGCGCAATCCGTTAGGCAGCTTGGCAAGCCGGCATTTCGGGAACCTGCATGCCGATACCATGGTGGGCCGCCCTGTACTTGTGCGGCTACGCGGCGTTCGGGGTTGCCGCCGCACGCGTTCATGCGCGTGGCCACCACCCCAAGTGGTACGTCGCCGTGGACCTAGCCGCGACGGGAATGCTCCTGACCCTCGCCGTGGCCCATTGGCGCCCGGAACTCGTGGCGCCGCTCGGCCGCGCGGCGGCCGCGGTGCTCGTACTTGTAGCTCTGTGGGATGGCTATTCCGCTTGGCAAGAGATTGCAAATATCGGGCACGATCCTCAACTCACGCCCGCCGCCAACGAGCGCACGAAGTGGGCAGCCGTGCTGACCGGCGCCGTATTGATGGCTCCCGCGTACGGCCTGGCACTCTCGGGTGTGGTCCAGGCCTGGCGCCAAGCTGCCTAACAAGCGCATGCAGCGAGTGGGTCCCGACCTCCAGCACCACCCGGCTCACCGGCTGCGCGCCAAACCACTGCTCGAGCGCGGCCGGGGTGGTCCGCACCCGCCGGGTGAGCCGCACCGTGCCCGCGGCGTCCAGGACACACACCTCGCTCCACCGGTCGCCAACATCGAGTCCAATCGTTATGGTAGACATCGGGCCAATCTCTGGGTCTGGGGCGTCACAGCCCGGTTCACATGGAGACCTTCGCCGGTACTCCGAATCTCCAGGGGTTGGCCTTCTCATCTCAATCTGACGGGCGCTTCCGTGGGAAGCGCCCAGCGGCACCGGAGCGCCGGTGCCGCGGTGGACCATAGAATTCGTAAGCGCGGGCGTTGCGCCCGCAGCTGATGCGCGGGCCGTAGGCCGCCGCGAGGAGGGTCAAGGATGGGCGAGGCTCCCCCCATGGGATTCGATCCGGTCATCACGGACTACTACGATCGAGCACCCGAGGAAGCTCGGCTGCAGCAGGGGCCGTTCCAGCTCGAGGAGGCGCGCACTCGGGAGTTGATCCAGCGCTTTGCGCCGCCACCGCCCGGG
>JBOGSE010000627.1:0-10033 GCA_050694895.1 bacterium
GTGGCCGCCGAGCTGCTGGCCGATCTTGATAGAGATACGGTCACGTTCATCCCGAATTTCGACGAGAGCCTGAAGGAGCCGACGGTCCTGCCCGCGCGGTTGCCAAATCTCCTGATGAATGGCTCGAGTGGCATCGCGGTCGGAATGGCGACCAACATCCCACCCCACAATCTTGGCGAGATCACCGACGCCCTCGTCGCTTTGATCGACAGCCCCAAGACTTCTCTCGAAGAGCTGCTGAAGATCGTGAAGGGGCCAGATTTCCCTACCGGTGGGGTGATTCTTGGCCGCGAGGGGATCCAGTCGGCCTATACCACCGGACGCGGCAGTATCACCGTGCAGGCGAAGACGACGATAGAGGAATTGCGCGGCGGCCGTGTGGCCATTGTGGTCACCGAGATCCCCTTCATGGTGAGCAAGGCCGCGATGATTCAGCGCATCGCGGAGCTCGTGCGCAACAAGAAGCTCCAGGGCATCTCAGATTTGAGAGACGAGTCCGACCGCCGCGGCCTGCGCGTGGTGATCGAGCTGCGTCGCGATGCGAATCCGCAGATCGTCCGCAATCAGCTGTTCAAGCACACGCAGATGCAGACGACCTTTGGGGCCATGCTGCTCGCGCTGGTTGACGGCGGCCCCAGGCAACTCACCCTGAAGGAGATGCTCGAGCACTATCTGGCACACCGGCGGGACGTGGTCATTCGCCGCACGCGCTTCGATCTGCGCCGGGCGGAGGAGCGGGCGCATCTGCTCGAAGGCCTCAAGGTTGCCCTGAAAAACCTCGATGCGGTCATCGCGCTCATCCGCAAAGCCAAGGACCCCGCCGAGGCCCGCGAGGGTCTGATGAAGACCTTCAAGCTCAGCCAGGTCCAGGCGGATGCCATCCTCGAGATGCGTTTGCAGCGCCTGACCGCGCTGGAGCGCGAGAAGATCGAGGAGGAGTACAAGGAGCTGCTCAAAAATATTGCCCGCTTCAAAGAGATGCTGGCGGATGCGACATCGCCCCGGCCCCGGCTCATCATGGCGTCGATTCGGGAAGACCTGCTGGCGATGAAGGCGCGCTACTCTGACCCGCGACGCACGAAGATCACCGGCCGCGAAGCGGAAGCCTTTGACGCAGAAGACCTCATCCCCGACACCGATGTCGTCATCACGCTGACGCGCAACACGTACATCAAGCGTCAGCCCTTGGAGACCTACCGCCTGCAGCGCCGCGGCGGTCGGGGCGTGGCCGGCATGACGACACGCGAGGAGGATGTCGTTGAGCAGATCGCCGTGACCACAAACCACGCCTTCCTGCTGTTCTTCACCAATCGCGGCAAGGTCTACCGGATCAAGGCGCACGAGGTCCCCGAGGCGAGCCGCACGGCGCGTGGGCTTCCTGTCGTCAACCTCATCACGGTCGCGCAGGGCGAGCGGGTCAACGCCGTCATCCCCCTGCGCTCGTTTGAGGAGGCCGGTGCGCTCTTCATGGTCACCCGCCGGGGCATGGTGAAGAAGACCGGGCTGATGGAGTTCTTCAACGCCAAGCGCGCCGGCATCTTCGCAATCACACTTGCCGGAGATGACGAGCTCGTCGGCGTCCGGTACGTCCAGAAGGATACCGAGGTCGTCCTTGCCACACGGGGCGGCCGGGCCATCCGCTTCAAGGCCGGGCAAGTGCGCGACATGGGCCGCACCGCGCGGGGGGTGCGAGGCATCCGGCTCCGTGGAGACGATCGTGTCATCGGGATCGCGGATTCTTCCGAGGGACACTATCTGCTGACCATTACCGAGCGGGGATACGGCAAGCGAACGGCGTTTGCGCAGTACCCGATCAAGAGCCGTGGTGGCATGGGTGTGATCAACATCAAGATCACCAAGCGCAACGGTCCCGTCGCCGTGGTGCGGGCGGTCGATGACGACGACGAAGTCCTCTTGATCTCGGCCAACGGCATCGTCAATCGGTTCACCGTCAAAGAGATTGCCGTGCACGGGCGTCAGGCGCAGGGCGTCGCGGTCAAGCGGCTCGGGCAGGGTGACCGCGTCGCGGCGGTTGCCCGCGTCGGCGTCAAGGAGTAGCGCGGGCATGTCCTGGAAGCATTGGGCGCAGGCGGTCGGGGTCATCGGCGGCACGGTGGTGCTGCACGAGATGGCGCACGCGCTTGCCGCGCGCCGCGTCGGCGGCGCCGTGAAAGAGATCGGTATCGGGTTTGGGCCTCCCCTGGCCCGCGTTCGCTGGGGCCCGACGGTGGTGTCACTGCGACCGATCCCCATCGGTGGGTTTGCCGCGATCGATGTCGAGCGTCTGCCCCCACCGCTCCGCACCCCCGTGCTGCTCGCCGGGCCCCTGGCCAACATTCTGGCGGGTCTCATTCTGCGTCAGCTGGGCGGGGCGACCGGCCCGGCTGTCCTGCCGGGCCAGACGCGGCCGGTAGAAGTCGGCGGCCTCGTTGCGGCGCTCACGATGCTCGTGCGTGCGGCGTCGGGCGGCGCGCGGTCGCTGATCCGGACGGCCGGGGATGTGAACCTCAGTATCGGCTTGGCTAACCTCCTGCCCATCCTTCCGCTCGATGGCGGGCATCTGGCCGCCGCGCGTCTGGAAGCCGCGGGGGCCGACTCATCCGTGGTGGCGGCCTTCAAGCACGTGACCGCCGGGTTGTTCCTGTGGCTCGCGCTGCGCGTGTTGTTCGCCGATCTGGCAAGACTGAAGCGATCCTCCGCTCTGTAGGATGCCCCCGGCGCTCGAGACCGTGATCGCCCCGCTCGTCGAGGGGGCGCCGTCGGATGCTGCTGCGCTGCCGCCCGAGTGGGCCGAGTGGGCCGAGGAGCCCGGCCAGCGCATAAGCCTGGAGGAGAATGGCAGAATTCTCGGCACGCTCCACGTCGTCATGGTGGGGCCGCGGGAGGCGTGGCTGGAAGGGCTCTGGGTCCTGCCCTCCGCGCGGGGTGGCGACGTGGGCCGCAGGCTTGTCGAGGAAGCGGAAACGGTCGCCAGCGGGTATGGCGCGACAATCGTTCGTGGTGTGACGCCGGCGGGCGACTCCGCGACCCTGACTGTCGTCGAGGCCATGGGGTTTGCGCGCCGCGGCAAGGCGGCCGTCGGCGTCGCGGAGATCCCGGGTGGGCCGATCTCGATGCCAGACGATGCCCGGGTGGCTCAGGCGCGGCCGGCCGAGGTGGCGGCGATCATCGGCGCGATCGGCGTTTCGGCACATCTGGCTGTATGGCATGGGCTCGTTCCGCTGGGGTGGAGGTTTCGCGCGGTCCAGCCTGAGCTGGTCCGCGGACTGGTCAAGGATGGCCGGGTGCTGCGTTCGGGCGAGACGGTCGAAGGCGTTGCCGCATTTGCGGTGCGTGGTGAGGCCGCGGTGATCTCGTTTCTCGACGGCCCGCGCGCCCACCGGCAGGCGTTGTACGACGCCGTGGCCGAACGGGCACGCGCCGCGGGTGCCCGCCGGACGGTGCTGTTCTCACCGGATACCGAGGGCTGGGCCGGTATTCAGGCGGCCTTCGTTCCCCACTCCTGGTGTCCGGACGGGTTGGTGATCGTTGAGCGGCGCCTGTCAGGAGGCGCCGGCCACTAAACGCGAGATCACGATTCTTGCGTGCCGGGGAGGGCTATATGGATCCGCACGTCGCTCCGCACATGCATGTGCTGGAAGATCTTCACCGGCAGGTCGCTGAGACCGTGGCGCCGCTGGGCGATGACGACGTCAACCGTGCCGTCCCCGGGCTGGCGAACTCGGTCGGCATTCTTCTCAGGCACATCGCGGGCTCAGAGCGGTACTGGGTGGGCGAGGTCGTTGGCGGCCGGCCGGCGCACCGCAAACGCGATACGGAGTTTGGCCCCGAACGCCTGCAGAAGAGCGCGCTGCTTGGCGAGCTCGACCGCGTGCGAACGCTCACGCGCGATGTCCTCGGCCAGCTCGATGCCGCCGATCTTCTACACGAAGTTGACGTCCAGCGCACTCGAGGTGTGGTAAAGGAGACGAAGGGGTTTGCTCTCCTTCATGCCACACAGCATCTGGCCTATCACCTGGGACAGCTCCGCTACATGGCGAAGCTGCTTCAGAACAACCGCGCCTGAAGGAAGCATGTCAGGATCTCAGGCGGGCGCCGCCTGGGATTCAACAGCCGCGCCTTCCAGCACGGTGAGCGTGATGTCGCCGCGCGTTGTCCGCAAGTGCACGCCGGCATCTGCGTTATTGAAGACACCGCTGAGCGCGCGCCGATCCCCCCTGAGCCCCACCAGTGGCAGAGTAGACGAGATCTCGCCAGAGACCGTCGCCGCCTCGATGCGGCATTGCGCCGTCGGGCCGAGAGAGACCGCGATATCTCCACGAACGGCTTGGGCGGCAGCCCCGCCGCCGGACGCGAACTCCCGGGCACGCAGGCGAATGTCGCCGCGCACCACGCTGGCGGCGAGCTGTCCGGCGGTCTCGACGCGAATGTCCACATCGCCCCGCTTCGTCGAGACGGCGATGTTTCCGGAGGCCTGTCTGACCGCGACATCTCCGCGGATCACTCTGACGGCGGCGTCGCCACGAGAGCGGTCCAGAATCACGGCGCTGCTGACGCCCTGAACTTCGACTCGGGCGCAGTCCGCCGCGCGGACATCGCCCTTCACCACGGTGAGCGCCAGGTCGCGCGTGAGAGCCTCTGCCGTGACATCGCCACGCACCAGGTGCCCCCCGACGTCCAGGGTATCCGGGACTGCGATCTCGAAGTCGACCCGAAGGCGTTCGTGGTATGGCCGCGCGCCGGGCCCCTCCACGGTGATCGTGTCACCGGACTCGGTGATCTCGATCGGCAGACGGTCGGCCAGGCGCTGCGCTTCACCGGGATCAGACCCCCAGACCCGGCGTGTAGCACGCACATGGAGCTGGCTGTCGGGCGAGCGAGAGAGCCGGAGGTCGCCGCGGGTGTTGCGGAAGGTCAGGTGCGACGCGTGTGTGGCGCGCACGTCTTCAAACGGCGCTGTGGCATGGTGGCCACCGATGGTCGTGTGAAGGTGCCACCCCCACTTCCCCCATTTGCCGCCCCAGCGCCCGGCGTCGCGCGCGACTCTCGCAGATTCGCGTGCAAACTCCACGCCTTCGCGCACGGTCTCGCGGATCACATCCCTGGCCTCATCAATGGATTCTTTGGGGATGGCGCGCGTGATGTCTTCGACCGCGCGCCGGATGTCGTCGGCGATGCCCGAGCCTGACGGCGTGGCTCGCGGCTGCTCGGCCAGCGCATCGAGCAACCGTGCGGCTTCGTCCGCTGAGATCTTGCCCTCCTGCAGCATGCGCAGGATCATCATGCGTTCCTCGCTCATCGCTGCCTCCTCGGTGGCCATTTCATTCATCGGGCCTCCCTAAGTGTCTCGAGTTCGGCCAGGGCCGCTTCGACGGGGATTTTGCCGTCTTCAAGGTCTTTCAAGATGTCGACGCGCCGGCGGGGGGCCGCGGTGGTTGGGGCCTCGCCTGCCAGTCCCAGGGTCTGGAGGAGCGCATCAAGGCGGTTTCGGACCGTGGGATAGGACAGACCCAAGGCCCGCTCGACTTCTTTCACGTTGCCCCGCGACCGCAGGAAGAGCATCAGCAGCTGGTGTTGTTCTGGCGAGAGGCGGGCAAACGGCGAGATGTCGAAGTGGCCCTCCAGCGCCGTGCCGCAAGACCGGCACTGCAGACGGACGGCTTCGAGTGGACCAGAGCAGACCGAACACGTTGTAGGGACTCTGATGCCTTCCAGTACCATTCTTAATACTCCTTGGATCTACTTTTGATATTTATAATGGTCAGAGTGATATTTGTCAATGACGAACGTATGTAGCTTCCTCTGCCCCTGGTCGCTGCGTTGGCCGCCGGGCCGAAGTCAGCATGCAGGGGTTACATGGTAAGGTTGACCGGGATGCGCTTGCCCTGGGCTGCACTGATTGTCATGCTGGCCACCGCCGCGGGGGTGTCGGCGTCTGCGGCCGCGCCGATTGACGAAATTGCGGTGTCGCGCCGGGCCGCTGAGAGGCTGGGGGTACGGGTTGGAGACCTCATCGAGGTCGCCCGCGATCCGGCCATGGCACAGAGCCGCCGCGTACGCGTGGCGGTGATTCTCGATGCGCCCGAGCATCCCGCGGATGTCGCACGCGGTGATCTCGACGTGCGGTTCCACCTTTCGACGCTCGAATCGCTGCTCGACCGTCGGGACGCCGTGGATCGCGTCGTCGTACGCGTGCGCGAGCCTTCGCAAGCGGTCGCCGTACGTGAGGGACTCCGGGCCCTGGGGTCCGGCGTCGACGTCTACACCGCCGAAGAGCTGGCCCGGCACAGCTCGCGGACGTTTGTCGTGGTCTCGCGATTCCACCGCGCGATTGCGCTGATCGCGGTTGTAGCCAGCGCGATCTTTCTCGTGACGATCATGACGCTGAAGCTCACCGAGATGCGGCGCGAGATTGGCGCGCTGCGCCTTCTTGGGATCGGCCGCGGGACCATCGGCCTGACGATCGTTGCCGTATCGGCGGCCGTGGCGGTGATGGGCAGCATCGTCGGCATCGGGCTGGGGGCGGCCCTCGTGTGGTCGATCAACGCGTACTATCAGTCGCTCTTTGGAACCCGGCTTCGTTTCGCCGTGATCGTGCCGGAAACCCTGCTCGCCGCCGCCGGCATCGCCGTTGCCGTTGGTCTGGCCGCCGGTATCGTGGTCGCACAGCGACTGCTCCGCCGCCACCCGCTGGAACAGGTGGGCCGCTAGTGGTCTGGTTCCTGGCCCGGCGGAATCTCCGCCGCTCCGCGTCGCGCACGGCGCTGCTCATCGCCGGTGTCACGGTGGCCGGCGCGCTCCTGTTCGACATGTCGATGCTGGGCGGTGGACTCGAGCAGAGTTTCGCGGGGATCCTGGGCGGGCTCGGGTATGAGATTCGCGTCGTGCTCCGCGGGACGCTGCCGCTGTCGACCGAAGCGCTGATCAATGATGCGCGTCAGGTGGCTAGCCGGATCGCGCGCCATCCCGATGTGATGCTGGCGAGTCCTGTGCTTGGCACCAACGTCTATGTCGACGCATCGGGCGGGCGGGCCACCGCTTTCGCCTATGGGCTGATGCCGGAGGTCCGGCGCGTCGTGAGGCTGGTTGCCGGTCAGGACGGCGCCGGCGGTGTCGTCATCAATCCAGAGCTGGCCGCGAGGGTGAGCGCCGCGCCCGGGAGCACCGTGCGGCTGGCAAGCCGCATCGATCCGCAGACAGGCCAGCCCTCAAACACGGAGCAGATGCGGGTCACCGGCATCGGTGAGTTTGTCTTCGACCTCAAAGCGCAGCGCACGTTGGCCCTGCCGCTGGAGCGCTTGCAGAGCCTGCTGGGGATCACGCGCGATCAGGCCTCGTTCCTCGTCGTGAAACTCCGTCCCGGCGCTGATCCCGAGGACGTCGCCAGCTGGATCGAAGCGGGCTTTCCCGATCTGGACGCGTTCTCGATCTCTACGCTGCTGCGGCAGGTTCGCGAGCAGCTCACCTATCTGAATCACTTCGCGACGATCCTCACCGGCGTCAGCCTGCTGGTGGCGGTCTTGCTCATCGGTGCCGTGCTGACCCTGGCCGTGGGGGAACGTCTCGGTGAGCTCGCGACCCTCCGTGCCGTCGGGCTGCCGCGCATCCGCATGATGGGGCTCATAGTTCTTGAAGGCGCCGTGCTGGCGGCGGTCAGCATCCCGCTCGCGCTGGTGCTCGGCGCGGTGGTGAGCCGGCCGCTCGATCAGATCTTGCGCGCGACGCCGGGGATTCCTCAGGACCTGCACTTCTTCATCTTCAGCAGTCGGGCACTGGGGCGGACGATGCTGCTCCTGCTGGCCGCCGGCACGCTGGGCGCGGCCTATCCGGCATGGGCGGCCGGGCGGCTGAATGTTGCCGCGACCCTCCACCGGGAGGTGCAGTGACCGTGCCGGGACCGGTCATTGATGTCCGCGATGCGGTCAGGCATTACGCGCTCGACGGAAGCGTCGTGGCCGCGCTGCGCGGCATTACGCTTCGGGTCGACGCCGGGGAATTCGTGGCAATCAAGGGCCCCTCGGGGAGCGGGAAGTCTACATTGCTGCATCTGATGGGGGGTGTGGATCTTCCCTCGGCCGGCGAGGTGCTGCTGTTCGGTGAGCCCACGCATGGCATGACCGATGCGGAGCTGTCGGCCCTGCGGCTGCGGCGTATCGGCTTCATCTTTCAAAGGTTCTTTCTGCTGCCGATGCTCGATGTGGAGGAGAATGTCGTCCTGCCGATGCTGGAAGCCGGTCTCGGACCCTTCGCGCGGAGGGGGCGCGTCGCCGAAGTGCTGGCCTATGTCGGGTTGGACCACCGCCGCCGTCACCTTCCTGGCCAGTTGAGCGGCGGCGAGCTGCAGCGTGTGGCCATCGCACGCGCCCTGGCCAACAGCCCCGCGCTGCTGCTCGCCGATGAGCCGACCGGTGAGCTCGATCAGGACACCGGGCGCGAGATCGGACGCCTCCTGCGGCGGATCAACGCGGAAGGGGTCGCGGTCGTCGTCGTGACGCATAACCCCGATCTGGCGGCGCTGGCCAGCCGCGTGCTCACCATGAGGGACGGACGGCTGATATGAGGATCTCGACCGCGGCCCTCCTCGCCTGGCGGACGTTCCGGAGGAGACCGCGCCGCACAGCCGTGCTTCTTCTGGGATTCGGCGTCGGGGTGGCGGTCATGATCGCCCTGCTCGCGGTTGGCGATGCCCTCCTCGTGCAGGCGCAGGATCGGGATGTCGTCTCGGGTGGCGACCTGGTGATGTTGCCAGCCGGGATCGATCCCGAGGTCCTGAAGGTCGGTGCGGTCACCGGCATGTTTCTCTCTCTCCCCAACGCACGATTTCTGGTGCGGCAGGTGGTGATGGGCCCTCGATTCGCGGAGAGTGTCGAAGCCGCGTCACCGGAAATCATCGGCAAGCTGGTGTACGTGAGAACGCGGGACGGAATCTTTGCCGCCAGGGCGAGCGCGGCCATTCCCTCGGCGGCCGCCCACAGCCGCAGCGCGCTGGCGATCGACGATCCGGGATGGGCCGATACCGCGGCAGACCGCGACTGGATTGCGCCTTCCGGGGCCACGGTCCTCGAGGAGATCGACCGCTTTCATGAGCCGATATCCGGCCCCGAAGGCCGAACGTGGGCCGAATGGTGGTATTTCAACTTTGCCTCCCCGGACGGGGTTTCGGGATACATCTCCTTCATCGCAGACCGGGAGCGTCGGGTGCTGGTGAGCGTCGCGCTGACGCGGCCCGGCGGGCGCACGGTGCGCTGGCAGGAGACCCATGCGAACGGAACACTGCCGCGGATAGGAACAACCTATCGGGCCGGCCCGCACCTCATCGAGTTGCGCGGTGGAGCTTACCAGGTGCGTCTCGCACGGCCCGGATTCTCCGCCGAGTTGCGATTCCGGCCGGTCCCGCATCTGTACTTTCCGCCGGTGGAATGGCAGGCGGGCGCGTTTCGCTCGGGATACGTCGTCCCTGGGCTGCGCACATCAGTCACCGGCGAGGTGCACCTGGGCGCAGAGACGATTCGCATCGGGGCGACCGGGTACCACGACCACAACTGGGGTGTCTGGCAGGCCGTGACCTGGGAGTGGGGGACGGCGAGCACTCCGGACTTTGCGCTGCTGGCCGGCCTCGTGCGTCATCCCTCACTCGCCGCTCAGCAGATGCTCGTGACGCTCCATGGCCAGGGGGGCGGGCGCAGCGGCCTGCTGGCGATCCTCCGCGGCTCGGCGCCGGTGCTGAGCGAATGGCGGGCCGGCCCGCAGATCCGTGGGGTGACCCTGCGGGTGCCAGGACGGCTGCGGTACGCGGCGGCGAACGATGCGGGGGACCGGCTGACCGTCGAGATGACACCGGCTGATATCGCGGCGACACCTATTGAGAAGCATGTCTTCCTTCAGATGCGCGGAGGGTATAAGGTGAAGGGGCACATCGGAGGGCGGACGGTCGCGTTTGAGACGCAGGGCTTTGCCGAGACGTTTCTCCCACTGCCAACTCTCCCATAGGTGATTGACGTGACTCGGAGGCAGTTTCTCTGGCGGGCGTTTC
>JBOGSE010000628.1:0-7393 GCA_050694895.1 bacterium
CTTCGCGCGCATCGGTGCGCTCGACGACGGCTTCCTGTGCGTAGGCAACGGCGCGGCCGTCGGGGGACATCGCGCTATCGGCGATCCACCGCAGCGACAACAGATCTTCAACCGCAAGCCGTCGGCCGCTCATAAAACACCCTCCACTAAGTCAAGCTACTTTAGCACGTTGACTGTGATAATGGTCTGATCCATAAGATCCCCATTTGCGTTGAGATATGGGCGCTGTATGCCCACAGCTCCATTGACACTTCCCCAGATACCAGCCCCGGTGCTGAACTTGACCTTCTTGCCCTTGCCGGCGTTCACGACTGCCTCCGCCTTCCTCCGGGCCGGTCCCTCAAGAGCGTCCAGTTGAGAGCCAACGAGAAACTGCAGGTCCTCTTCATCCACGGCAAACCAGGTAGACGCGAGGGCCGGGTCCGGAGGCCTGAGATTCGTGCGATAGAATTCAGCGACGCGCTCGATACCGTGAGAGGTTGCAAACGCGGCGAAGGCTTTTGGAGCTGGCATACCTGCGCGGACGCCCAACTTGAGATACATCTTGCTGAGACCATCGTCGAACCTTGCTCCCGGATAGACCGGCAGCCCGAGGGTGGCGGCATCGGGTGCTCCTGATGACGTCGCGCCGGAAAACACAGCAAGCGCAACAAAACTCAGCACCAGAGTCCTCATCTGACTCCCTCCAAGCCTGGATGCTTCCCCACTGTTCGGTCTGCGCCGCAGGCTTCCTCCCCTCACGCAGCGCGCTAGCGGCCGAGCGCCAGGCGCTCGATCAGCGGGGCGGGGAGGCCCGCAGCCTCCATTTTGCGCTGGGTTTCCTCAACCGGGTAGGCCACCCGAAACAGCGTCGCTGTGCCGTCGGCAGTGTCGATGATCGCATACGCCGCGCGGGGATCGCCGTCGCGCGGCTGGCCCACACTCCCGACATTGATGATGTACCGGTTGTGCGACCGCAGCCGCACCGGCACCTCAGGGAGCAGGCCCTGCGCGCTTGCGCGGTGGTGCGATTCGATGAAGACAACCGGCTGGTGGGTATGGCCGACCAGGGCGATGCGGAATGTATTCGCAGAGAAGCTCGCCCTGGCCGTTCGTGTATCCAGGATGTACTCATCGACCGGACGCCTCGGGCTGCCGTGCACGAGCAGCAGCCCCTCCAGCTCGGTGCGCTGGGGCAGCCCGGTCAGGTAGGAGCGCGATTCCTCGGAAAGCGCCTGCTGCGTCCAGACGATCGCCTCCGCCGCGTACAGATTGAAGTCCTCGCTGGATCGGACCCCGGTGGCAGCGACATCGTGGTTGCCCACCACCGCCGCACGGAGACGCGGCGTTACCAGTTCGATGCACGCGTTGGGATCGGGGCCATAACCGACAAAGTCTCCCAGACATACCAGGCAGTCCGGCCGCTGATCCTCGATCTGCGAGAGCACGACCTCAAGGGCTTCGAGGTTTGCATGGATATCGGAGACGACGGCGATGCGCATCGCCGTCAGTCGAGGTCCCGCAGCTCGCGCCGGATCTGCTCGGCCTCGGCGGCCGTGGGCGGCGATGGCGCTCTGACCTCGCGCACAGACCCAACCGGCGATCTGGTGCGCCTGATGAACCGGCGAAGCACCATGAGCCCGATCCCCAACGCCGCGGGTGGAATCAGCCACACCGCGAGCCCACCTCCGCGGCGCGGTGGCGCCGCCAGCACGCTCTCCCCGAACTGGCCGACAAAGTACGCAATGATCTCATCGCGGCTTTGACCCGCGCGGAGACGCTCCCGGATGATCGCCCGCATCTGCTCGGCCAGCGCTGATCCGGATTCCGCCACGGTTTGGCCACTACAGACCGGACACATCAGTTCCCCGGCGATCGCGTAGACCTGGTCGTCGAGCGTTGGAGCACCCGACGCGCTGGTACTCCCACCCCACGCCCACGCGAGCGCTGCGATGACCATGACGCCGAGGGTGCGGCGCATCATCCCAACGCGCCTTCCGCCTTGTGAGCTTCCCACGCGCACCCAAGCGCCCGGTACACCGCCAGTGCGGACGCCTGCTCGTCGAGGGCGTCGCTCTGATCGAGCGCGTAGAGCGCGCGTGCCAGCAGCAATCGCGCCGCGGCCTCGTGATATCGATCCCCGACGCGCACGAACACGCCGAGGGACTCGCGCGCGACGAGCTCTGCTTTCGCGGCCTCGCCCAGCGCCAGCAGTGTCTCGCCATAACCAATCCCGGCCTGAGCACGCCCCTCGGTATCGCGAGATGGCCAGCGGCGTCGCGCATCCTGGTGAGCGACGAGCGCCCGCCGCAGCGCCCGACGGTCGCGCGCCCGGCGTAGCAGCAGGTCGCCGCGACTCGCCTGCGCGGCGGCGAGCCATTCATCGCGCGACGATGTCCTGGCCAGACGCAGCGTGCGGTCGGAGTATGCGATCCCGTCGTTTAGCAGCGACTCGGACTGCGCCGGGACCACATCGGCCAGATCGCGGTAGGCGGTCTCCACATACGTGCGATAGGGAACCGTCGCGTCCTCGGACATCCCGCGGGCGATCAGGTTCACCAGTTCGCGTGCCCGCGCGAGGCCCGCCTCCATGGGCTCGGGCCTGCGAGTGTACCGCAGCGCCGTGGCCATGCCCAGCAGCCAGAGGCTCAACCGGCTCGAGTCGCCTGATGCGCGGACGGCTCGCTCGGCGGCTCGAAAAGCTTCCAGCGCTCGATCACGCGCCGCCGCGCCTTCGCTGAAGAAGGCCCTGAGCGCTGTCCAGCCTGCTGCCAGGGGATCCGCCGCCACGGCTACACGGGTCAGACCATTCACGGTTCGGAGGCGCTGGGAGCGGGCCTACCGTTGGGAACGATACCGTTCGCCGGGCGGGCGCGCAGCCCCCGCAGGTAGTACAGGAGCATGAGTGTGACGATCATGGAGACGGGCAGAGACAGGGGAACGCCGGCGACCACCGGCAGCCGCTGCGCGAGCAGGAGGGCGAACTGGATCCCCCAGGCGACGAGAAACGCGCGACCGAACCCGCCGCCCGCTGCGGCCCAGGTGAGGTACCCCGTCGTGGTGATGTGGCCGAGTATCGTGAAGAACCATCCAATGACCGCGAGCGCCGTTGAGAGCGGCGTCACGATGGGCGACCCGACGAGCTCGAGTACCCTGACCAGAACTCGCTGCGCGTTGATCAGGGCGAATCCGGCGCCGGCCGCGGCGCCGTAGGAAAGTCCGGTGGACGGGTGCGTGGCGGCCCAAAGAATAACGGTGAGCGGGACGATAGCTTTGAGCAGCTCGCCAATCCCTGTGGCGAGCATCTGATGAACGACGGATCCGCCGGGGCTGTTGGAGAGACCACCAAGCGGACCCAGCACTTCCCACGCAAGCGCGGTGGCCTCGCGGGCGAAGAACCCCGCGCCCACGCCGGAGAGCAGACACAGCCACGTGATCGGCCGCAGGATACCTCCCGCGATCAGTGGGAGCAGCCCTGCCAGGGCAAACACCGCCGCGATCGCCAGCGCCGTGTAGTCCTGCGTCACCGCGCCGAACCACCGCCTGCCCCAGACGCGCTCTTCGTCCACAGCGGGCGGAGAATCTCGACCAGCTCCGACCGGCGGCGCTGGGTCGGCGCGAGCTCGGCGATCATCTGCCCGTCGACATGCCGGTTGCGCACCGCGGCGGTGTAGAAGGGCGCCCAGAATGTCTCCTCGGCGCCCTCGAGGAGTACCACGATGCGCCAGCCTGCCCGGGCCTCGAGCCGACACCGGCCCGGGGCGTGTACGACCCAGGCGTCACCGGCATTGAACTCTCGGCGCAGAATTTCACGCAGCCGCGCGGTCAGCAGGCGCCGACCGGGCCACCTGCCCTTCGGACGCGAGGTGAAGTGCGGTCCCGCGGCCCCATTCATGGGATCAGCCCGTCCACTGTCGTACGCGCATCGCCGGCCTATCTTCCCGCCCCTGTCATCCAGGCCCGCGCGATCAATGCGAACTGCGTCAGACAGATCAGGCCCAGGATGCGCGCATCGCTTCTGGCGAGCTCATCCGCATAGGAACGCCGGAGAAACCCGCGGGGACGCAGGCCGTATTGCGCGACGCCGGCGATCATCACGCAGATTCCGTAGACCGCGTGCAGCCCTCGGCGGGGCCGCGCTCCCCCGAGGTACATTGCGACTCCCGCCGCGATCTGCACCGCGAGCACGACCAGCACCGCCACGGTGGCGATCCAAAACCAGGCGGGCAGAGGTCGCCGGGCCACCGCGTAGGCCGCGGCGACAATCGCAAGCAGCAGATTGCCGACCAATGGACCGTAAATCACGATAGGGGTGGCGTGAAGAGTCTCGAGCATCCCGGCTCCCGGCGTGTCGCGGCGTCCCGCGGGTCTCGTTCCACGCTGCGGCTGGCGGCCCCTGCCGGGCGTTGACGGAGGAAGCACCATCCGGTAGCGTCGAATTCCGCTCTTGCTCAGTTGCCCATGCGCGCACTTCTCGGCTTTTTCACGCCTGTGCTCGTAGTGGCTTTGGTGGCCGTCATCAGTGGGGCGGCCCCCGCCGCTACGGCCTTTCCGCCCTCTGTAGATGCCGATGTGCTTGTCATCGGCGGCACGCCCGGCGGCATCGCCGCGGCCATCGGGGCCGCACGCGCGGGCGCCAGGGTGATGCTCATGGAACCCGGAGCATCACTGGGCGGTGTCATCACCACCGCCTGGCTCACCACGTTCGACATGAACATCGGCGAGGATGGCGAGCATCTCACGCGGGGGGTATTTCTCGAGATCTACCGGCACCTCGGCATCTCGTTCGATCCCGACGAGGCGGCCCGGGCGTTCGGGCGCGCCGCCGTGAGCGAGCCGGGGGTCAGAGTCGTCACTCACGCGGCGCTCGTGCGGCTCAACATGCAGGGCGGGCGCATCGTGGCCGCGGAGTTTCGTGACCGGCTGTGGCGCCGAACGATCGTCGTCCGCGCGAAGCAGGTGATCGACGCGACCGACGATGGCGATGTCGCCGCCGCGGCGGGTGTGACTTTTAATGTCGGCCGGCCCGCCTACCTCGGTCGCGACCGGTGGATGCAGGCCGCCACGCTGATCTTTCGGGTGGGCGGGGCCAACTGGCAGCACCTGGCCGCCGACATCCGGTCGCGGCTCGATAGCGGGGACAGCCCAGTGCTCTGGGGCGTCAACGGCCGCGCGGCGTGGGGATACGCCGACATCATGGCGCGCTACCGGCCGACGGATCCGCGGGTGGTGGCATACCCGCTGAATCTGGCTCTGCAGCACGACGGATCGATCCTGATCAACGCGTTGAACGTGACCGGCGTCAACGGTCTTGATCCGGCGTCGGTCTGGGAAGGTCTGTCTGTGGCCAGGAGTGAGCTGCCCCATCTGGTCGCCTATCTCCGCGATGCGATTCCCGGATTCGAACGTGCCCGCCTCCTGGATCACGCGCCGGCGATGTACATTCGGGAGACGCGGCACATCGCCGGGCTCTACACGCTCAGGGTGGAGGACATCCTGGCCGAGGAGGTGTTTCATGACCGGATCGGCGTCGCGTCCTACCCCATCGATATCCATCCGTACCACGCCGGCTGGAGGAATCCGTATGCTCCGGATTCCATCTCCTACACCCTGCCGTATCGCGCCATCGTGCCGCGCGGAGTGGAGAATCTCCTGATGGCCTCGCGCGCGTTCTCGGCGACAAGCGAAGCGCATGGCTCGGCGCGCGTGGTGCCGACGGTCATGGCGCTTGGACAGGCGGCCGGCGTCGCAGCGGCGCTGTGCGCGCAACGGGGGCGCTCGCCGCACGAGGTCGCGGCAGACCCGGCACTCATGCGGCAGGTCCAGTGGGCGCTGATCGGCCAGGGCGTGTACCTGCGCTGGAGACCGTAGGACTCCCCAGAGGGTCAGTCGCCGGCCGAGTTCAGTCCCCGCAGGTACCGATCAGGCGCCGGCATCGCCGGCAGAGGATCTTGCAGGACCCCACCGGCTCGGCAGGAACGCCGCAGAAGGGGCAGATCGCCGGTGGCTCGGGGGGCACTGCGTACGCGCGCTGGCCGGCGGGACGCGCGAGACGCGCGGCCCGCCGCGCACGTGGGATCGAAGCCTACCGTCCTCTCAGGACGGCGTCCTTGGCCGCCTTCGCGACGCGGAACCGCACGACACGCCTGGCAGGAATATGAATTGGCTGGCCGGTCTGCGGGTTGCGCCCCATCCGCGCCTTGCGGTTGACCAGCACGAGCTTGCCGATCCCGGGGAGGGTGAAGGAATTCTTCGCCTCCCGGTGGGCCAGGGTGGCCAGCTCTTCGAGAAACTGATTGGCCTTCCTCTTCGGCACGTCCAACTTCTTCGCCAGATGCTCGGTAGTCTTCGCCTTCGTCATTGCCTTGGCCATTCATGCACCCCCCACCTGTTTGATTCCGAAGCCTTCGGATTCCCTGAGAAACGCCGAGTTCCTGCAAGAGCGGCCGCCTCTGGCGGCTTTTTCTACGCCGTCGCGCCGTGCTCGCGCAGCAGCCGGGCCAGCGGCTCGAAGCCGCGCTCCAGCGCCACGGCCAGCGCCGTCTTCCCCTGGAAATTCGTCCACGTGAGGTCTGGGCGCGCGTCCTCGAGCAGCCAGCGGGCCGCGTGTTCGTGGCCCATGATCACCGCGTTGTGAAGGGCGTAGGACACCCCCTCCTGCGCCCCGCGGTCAACGAGCCCCTCGAGCAGGGCCACGTCGCCACTCAGGGCCGCGTGCGCAAGCAGGGGAATGCCGTGCGCCCCGATCGCGTGAACCGCGGCGGGGTCTGCGCCGAGCAGGCGCTCGACGTCGTTGCGGCGCCCCAACGTCGCCGCGGTGCAGATGTCCAGCGGAGCTCCATGGGACAGCAGGTGCTCTGCCACGGCTGCGTTGCCCACGTGCGCCGCGGCTTGGATCGCCGTCTCGTGGTCGTCCGCCTTCCACTCATATGCGGCGTTCAACAGGTCGGGATGCGCCGCCAGCATGGCTTTGACCTTCTCGAGGTTGCCATGTCCGGCGATCACGAAGTCGCGGACGAAGAGGCGCAGACCACTTGCAACACCGCTACAATGGGTGCAGGACTACCTTCAGGTACTGCCGCGCTGACGAGGGGAGTGCAACATGGTCCTAATCGCGGACAGAGTCAAGGTGCAGGACACGCGAACACCCGAGGGCCGGAAGAAGGGGCGTGCGGTGGTGTCGCCGCTGTGCTGTGCCTTTCCCGGCTGTAGACGTCGGCTGGAGTTCGCCCCGGTTGAAGGCGTGGCCTTGAGCGTTGGGCTCAACGGCGTGATGCGGCGCAGTGTCTGCCCGGACCACCCTCCGGTTGGGGCGTGCTCACGGTGCGGCATCATGGCCGGCCCACAGTACATGGTGAAGGTGCTCGCAAACGGGCGCTGCTTGGAGTGCGCTGGAAACCTATACGGGCGGCCG
>JBOGSE010000629.1:0-10636 GCA_050694895.1 bacterium
AGATGTTCGAACGGCACGCGTACATGGAGCCCGTCACCGCGCGCAAAGAGGCGGTGCGCGGCACGTTCGATCCGGGCTATTTGAACTATACGCTGGGGAAGTTCATGATGCGCCGGCTGCGCGACGATTACCGTGCGCACCGCGGCTCGACGTTTTCCCTGCGCGAGTTTCACGACCGCCTGCTGGCCCTGGGGGCGCCCCCGCTCCCTCTGGCGCGGAAGGCGCTGCTCGAGGACGATTCAGGCGTCATCCTGTAGACGACACTCAGCGCCCAGGAACAAGCGTTCCTCCGCACCTACGCGGGCGGCTTGCCCTGCTGACGGGCTCGGGCCTTCAGCTCTTCCGCTTTGGCCCGGGCCGCCGCGATGCGCTCTTCGCGGCTCATCTCCGCTCCGCCAGGAGCCTTTGGTGCGGGTGGAGACGGCGGAGCCGCTTCGGCTGCCGGCTCGGCGGTTGCCGGTGTTGCGGCTGGCTCGGCCGGTTCGGCAGGTTTGGGCGGTTCGGCGGGCTGTGCGGGTGCGGCGGCCGGCGCCGGCCCGGCGGGTCTGACGGACGCGGCTGGTGCCGGCTTGCTGGCTGCTTCCCGTGCCAGTTCGGTGGTCTGCGGCGGGCGCGTCTCTTCCAGGCCGAGAAAGTCGGCGATCAGGTGCCTGGTGAGGAAATCCGAGACCTGCGCGATCTTTGACTTGTCGCCGGCCATCGCGGACTCGACGAGTGTCCGGTCGATCCGGTAAGTGTGGACGCGCTTTCCATCATTAAAATGCACGAGCGGATGGCCCTTGGAGTCCTCGAGCACGAGCGTCTGGACGCGTGCGTTGAGGCGGTCGGCGATCTCGGTTGCCATCCGTGTCACCCACTCGCGTTTGGCGTCCGGCCGTTGCCCTGGACCCGAAAGCATCGTCTCGGCGACGGTCTGCCCGCGCAGCGGATTGGGATCAAGCGCAGGCCCTCGTGGGCTCGCGCGCTTCTTGCGGATCGCCTCACGAAGCTCGCCGGCGATGTCGAGTGACGCGACGATGACGGCAAAGACATAAAATACGAAGACGGCCAGCGTGAGCGACCAGTAGCGCAAGAACCCGCTGAGATCCACCGGTTCACCCCTGCACGATCACTCGGTCTCTGCCGAATAGTTGGTCGAAGGGCCATGCTCTTCCTTCCACAACGGAAATCATGGGCGAGGGGGTGATTCGACCGCCGAATCCGACGCCAACGATTCCAGATAGGGACGCGCGCCCTCGAGCGCACGGGCCCGGTGGCTGATCCGGTTCTTGACCTCGGGCCGGAGTTCGGCCATCGTCTGCCCGTAGCCCGCGACCACAAAGATGGGGTCGTACCCGAACCCTTCGCGGCCGCGGGGTTGCTCCGCGATGGCGCCCGCGCATATCCCCTCAAACGTGCGCACCGTCCCATCGGGAGTCGCGACGGCGACGACGGCCCTGTACCGCGCCGTGCGGGCCTCCTGCGGGATTCCGCTGAGGCGTTCGAGCACCCAGGCGTTCCGGTCTGCGTCCGTCGCCGCATCACCCAGGAACGTGGCCGAGTGGACGCCCGGCGCTCCGCCCAGGGCATCGATCTCAATCCCGGAGTCGTCGGCCAGGGCGGCGCAGCCGGTGAGGCGGACCACCGCCGCGGCTTTGGCGATCGCATTGGCTTCAAACGTCTCGCCGGACTCGGGTAGACTCGGGACGTTGGGATACTCGTCGAGTAGCCGCACCCGCGCCGGTAGCCCGGCCAGCAGGGCCTGCAGCTCGCGCGCCTTTCCGCGGTTGCGCGTGGCCAGGACGATGGTGCGCACCGCTATCGTGGAAGCGTCGTCAGGAAGTCGCCCAGTACTGCCTTCTGCGTGGCGACGAGCGTCCGGATCCCCTTTTCGCCCAGCGCGAGCATCGCCGACAATTCCTGCCGGCTAAACGGCGCGCCCTCGGCCGTCCCCTGGACCTCGACGATCTTGCCCGATTCGGTCAGCACCAGGTTCAGATCGACCCGTGCGCGTGAGTCCTCTGTGAATGTCAGGTCGAGCACGGTCTCCCCTTCGACGATGCCGACGCTCGTCGCCGCAACAAACTCTCGCAGCGGCCACCAGCCGATCGCGCCCGTGCGTCTGAGCACGGCGAGCGAGTCGACGAGGGCGACAAACGCGCCGGTGATTGCCGCCGTGCGCGTCCCGCCATCGGCCTGAAGAACATCGCAGTCCACGGTGATCATCCGTTCGCCCAGCCGGTCGAGGTCGACCGACGAGCGCAGCGACCGGCCGATCAACCGCTGGATCTCCTGCACGCGCCCACCCTGGCGGCCCGGGTCGCGCGGGGTGCGCTCGTGGGTCGATCGCGGCAGCATGCCATACTCCGCGGTGATCCACCCGCGTCCCGCCCCGCGCAGCCACGGCGGCACGCGCTCCTCCACCGTGGCGGTGCACACTACGCGTGTCGCCCCCAGCATGATGAGCACCGAGCCCTCGGCGTGGGGAATGAAGTTCCGGACGATCTCTACCGGCCGCAGTTCGTCGGGCTTGCGGCCGTCGGCCCTCGACATGCTCGTGGGGTTCGCGTCGTCCGCCGGTGACTCCTGGGCTTCTGTGGGAATGGGCGCTGGCGTCCCTTAGTTTGACGGGACCGGATAGACAACCAGAAACCGCTGCACGCCACGCATGATCGCCTCTGCGAGCCGCTGCTTGAAGGCATCGGCGCGCAGCCGCGCTTCCTCCTCGGCATTCGAGAGATACCCGACTTCGACCAGCACCGCGGGCACATCGTTCTCGCGCAGCACCAGGAAGTTCGCGGTCTTGACGCCGCGGCTGCTCAAACCGTCCACCTTCGCAAGCTCGTCCTGAATCATCTGCGCGAGCGCCAGACCCTGGGGCATGAGGTAGTACGTTTCCGATCCTGTGGTGACCGGACGCGTCGACGCGTTGCCGTGGATGCTGACGAACACCGTCGCGCCTTGCTGCCGGGACATGCGCGGCCGCTCGGCGAGGTCCACATAGACATCGGTTTCTCGCGTCATCACAACGCGGATGCCGGCTCGGACGAGGAGCTCGCGCACGCGCTGCGCGATGTCGAGGACAAGATCCTTTTCCAACAACCCGGTGGCTCCGGTTGCGCCCATGTCCCTGCCCCCGTGCCCGGCATCGATGGCTACAACATGGCCGCGCATGGAAGGGTCAGGGATCTCGACAACCAGGAGATTCCCGCCCCCGCCCGGCGCGACCGTATAGGCCGCCTTGCGGCGCAGGACGATCACCACACGCGTGATGTCGGGGTCGGCCTGAAACTGCGCGGCGCGCACCTCGGCGACGAGCGCACCGGCCACCGGAATCTCCTGCTTGTTGGGAACGAAGACCGCGCCGGCCACGTCGATCACCAGCCGGTCGGGATCGAGGAGCTCACGAATGGTGTGCTCGAACGGCCTGGTGCCCTCAATGAGCACGCGAAACCGCCCGCCGGGTTGTTCGATGCGCACCTGCATGATCCTTAAGATACCGTCGTCGGGGACGGGCTGGGCTGGCGGCGCCTGCGAGTTGTGGTCCTCATAAAGGGGCGAGCCACCCGGAGCCGGCGGCGGGGGCGCGGCGGCGGATGGGGCCACCGGCTGTGGTACCGCAGCCACAGGTGCCGCGGCCGCGGGCGGTACAGCAGATTGTTGAAGCGCCGATGCCGTCGCAGCTCCGCGCGGACTGATCTCCAGGGTGAGGGTGAACGAGTGAGGGGCGCTTGTCACCCGCGCATCAATGGGCTGCAGCAGATCCAAGACGACCCGGGTGACGTAGGGCTTGATCTGGAACTGCCCGGCGCGCACACGTGCCACACCCGCGTAGCCTACGGCGATGTCCTGATCCGGCAGCCGAAACGCGCCGCCGTGCAGATCGACGACCAGGCGGTCCGGATTGGCCAGCCTGCGGCTCTCTGCCCGCAGCGGGCCGGTCGCGTCGAGGACGAGGTGGATCACGTCGGGCCCGCGCCGGACCGCCAGCCCGGTGATCTGCGAGGCGACATGAAGCACGCGGGCGGCTTCATCGTAGCGAACCCACGCCCCCAGTGCCGCGAAGACAAACTGGGCCGGTACGAAGACGAGATCTCCTGCAAGCACCGGCGCTGCGGCCAGCGGGCGGGACTGGCCGTTCACCTGCGCAGTTGGCTCGCCAACGCGCAGTCGAATGGTCAGACCGGTCCGGGTGGAGATGAGAACGGTGCGTTCGTCTGGGGATGAGGTCGCGGCTGCGCCGAAGGTCGCAAATGCGCGGGCCGCCGGGATCATCACCTGGCCGCCCTGCAAGATGGCGGGCGCGGCCAGCGCGAGCGGCGACCCGTTCACGACGACACGAATGGCAGCCTGACCTGCGGCCGGCGCGACGACCACGGCCGCGAGTGCCACCATCAGAAGCCATATAATGCCAGGGCGCATGCAAGCACCGGTTCCGGTGCGCCGGCCACCTTCCCCTATGCTCTCGTGCCCTCCGGCCTCTCCCGCAAGACTTTGCGGTTCGGCGCGGTGGGGGGAAGTCCTGCAGCAGCGCGGAATGCCCAGGCAGGCAGCATGGGTCTCGCCGGAATGCACC
Organism: bacterium; assembly: GCA_050694895.1. GTDB lineage: Bacteria > Sysuimicrobiota > Sysuimicrobiia > Sysuimicrobiales > Humicultoraceae > JBQTJP01. The sequence goes on from JBOGSE010000629.1 coordinate 4,556, forward strand.
AGGAGGACCCACCATGCACATCGACGCGCGTCTTGAACACAGATCACTCGCGGAGGTTCCTGAGATCGCCCGAACCGCTGAGCGACTCGGCTTCGACGGGTTGTGGACGAGCGAGACCGATCACGACCCCTTCCTCGGCGCGGCGCTGGCGGCCGAGCACTCGAGCCGTATCACGATCGGAACGTCGATCGCGCTGGCGTTCACGCGCAGCCCCACGACGCTGGCGCACACGGCATGGGATCTGGCGGCGCTGTCCTCGGGGCGCTTTGTGCTGGGGCTGGGCACGCAGGTGCGCGCGCACATCACCCGGCGCTTTGGGATGCCCTGGGATCCACCGGCGCCGAAATTGCGCGACGTGGTCGGGGCGATCCGCGAGGTCTGGGCGGCGTGGGCCGAGCGGCGTCCGCTCAACTACCGCGGCAGGTTCTTCACGCTCTCGCTGATGACCCCGTTTTTCACCCCGCCGGGCGACCGGCCGCCGGGCCTGCGGATCGACGTCGCCGGCGTGGGCGCCCGCATGTGCCGCCTCGCCGGGGAGATCGCGGACGGCTTCCACGTGCATCCGTACCACACGCGGCGGTACCTGCGTGAGGTCGCTCTCCCGCAGCTCGAGGCCGGCCTCGCGCGCAGCACGCGGACGCGACGTGACTTCACGGTGACCGCATCGGTATTCGTCGCAACGGGATCCGCCGCGGAGGTCGCGAGCGGGCTCGAAGACATCCGTCGGCATCTCGCCTTTTATGCGTCGACGCCCACGTACCGCCCTGTGCTCGTGCTGCACGGATGGAGCGAGATCGGCGAACGGCTCAGCCAGTGTGCCGCCCGCGGACAGTGGCAAGAGATGGCCTCGCTGGTGACCGACGAGATGCTCGAGGCCAGCGCGGTCTGGGGACCGCCGGCGGATGTCGCCGCACGCCTCCGGGCCGAGTATGCCGGCCTGATCGACCGGCTCGGCGTCTACGAAGCGCTGGTCCCCGGCCGGAGGGCCGAGGTCTGGCGCTCGCTCCTCAACGGGCTACGGAATCCCGGCTAGCCGCGACGATCCTCAGCGTCCGGCTCGTCCAGGGCATCGGTGACCGCGTGCATGACGGGTCCCAGCGTACGGGTCGTGAGGTCGAACTCGGCTCCCGCGGCCGCAAACAGCGCCGGCAGAGGCTCCCTCCCTCCCAGGGCCAGCGCCTCACGGTACTGCCGCACCGCGCCCGCCTGATCGGCGCGCGCGTGCCGCCACACCTGCAGCGCACCGATCTGCGCGATGCCGTACTCGACGTAGTAGAAGGGCCCGACGAACAGATGCAGCTGGCGGTGCCAGTACGCGCGGCGCACGTCGTCGTATCCGCTAAAGTCTACGTCTGGAGCGAATCGCTCAAACGTCTTCGCCCACGCGGCGCGCCGCTCGGCACGTGAATGCCCGGGGTGCGTATAGAGCCAGTGCTGGAACGCATCGATGGTCGCGATCCACGGGAACAGCAGCACCGTCCCCTCGAGCAACTCGCGACGCGAGCGCCGCGCGGCCGCCTGATCTCGATAGAAGGTGTCCAGGTAGGGACTGGCGAGCAGCTCCATCCCCATTGAGGCGACCTCGCTGAACTCCACCGGCGCGTGCCGGTACTGGGCGATCGGCTCGTCGCGCACGGCCAGCGTGTGAAACGCGTGACCCCCTTCATGGATGATGGTGCGCAGGTCGAGGTCGCGTCCGACCGCGTTCATGAAGATGAACGGCACACGGCGCTCCTCGAACGTGGCCTGATACCCGCCGGGCGCCTTGCCCTTGCGACTTTCAAGGTCCAGCAGCGACCGGTCACGCATGAACCGAAACTGCGTCCCGAAATCGGGATGGACGCGCTCGAACATCTCCCCAGACCCCGCGACGAGCTCCGCGGCCGTGGCGAAGGGGCGCAGCGGCGGGCGCCCGTGGGGATCGACGTCCAGGTCCCATGGGCGCAGCGTCGGGAGGCCTAGAGCGGCCCGCCGTTCCCGGCGCAGCCGCCGTGCCACAGGAAGCACCGCCTCCTCGATGGCGGCATGGAAGCGCAGGCAGTCCTGAGGCGTATAGTCGAACCGCTCGCGCCTGCGGAAGGCATACTCCCGGTAGTCCGCGCAGCCGGCGTTGCGCGCAATCTGAGCGCGGAGACCGAGCAATTGCTCGAACAGCGCCTCTACCGGCTCCTCATCGTTGAGACGGCGGCGCGCAACGAGCTCCCACGCCTCCTGCCGCACCGAGCGGTCGGTCTCTTCCAGATACCGCGCCATCTGCTGGAGCGTGTGCTCTGTCCCCCCGAATGTCACGGTCATCGCGCCGTTGATCTTCTGATACTGCTGCTTCAGCTTTGCTTCTTCGGTCTCGAGCGGGATGTTGTCGAGTCGGAACAGCGCTACACGGTTCTGCACCGATCGGTCGAGGATCGCGTACCGGGCCGGCAGGGCCGCGCGGTGCGGGGACCGCAGATACGCTTCGTCGAGGGCATGGCCAAGCGGCTTGACCCTGGGATGAATGTGTTCGATGAAGTACAGGTGGGCGCGCTCGCGTTCCGGATCGTCGGTCTGGCAGGTCATCGCGACGTACCGGCGCGACCCTTCCTCGGCAACCGCCGAGTACAGCTCGCTCGCATCTTCAATCCAGCGCTCCAACGCCTCGGGCGAATCGGGGTGCCTATCGAGTAGGCGGCGGTAGAGCGGCTCAATCTGCGTCCAGTCGCCCATATCCGCATCGGGCGGAGCAAAGTGTCGCGGATAGGTCTTGCCCAGGTCTACCGTGGTGAGCACGGGCCTCCTCCTTTGTTCCGCTAGTGAGTCTGCTCTGCCCCGATCCGCACGACCTTCAGGAAGTTGGTCGTGCCGGGCCGGCCGATAGGGAACCCGGCGGTCACGACAACGAGCTCGCCGGCCCTCGCCGCGCCCGTATCGACCGCCGCGCGCACGCCGCGATCAACCAGTGCGTCGAGGTTGGCGACCGGCTCGACCAGAACGGGGCGGACTCCCCAGACGAGCGCAAGCCTCCGCAACGTGGCCGCCGTATGGGTCACCGCGACGATCGGGCGCCGGGGTCGGTACCGTGACACCCGCCGGGCGGTGCTGCCCGAGTCCGTGGAGGCAACGATCGCCGCCGCGCCGATCGACTCCGCAGCCTGACAGGCGGCAAGCGCGATGGCTTCGGCGGTCTCGGTCGCCCGCTCGCGCGCGCGCTCGCGCAGCAGAAGATCGTAGGGGAGCGCCGCCTCGGCTCGCTCGGCGATGGCCGCCATCGTCGCGACCGCCTGCACCGGGTGTGCGCCGATCGCCGTCTCGCCCGAGAGCATGAGCGCGTCCGTCCCGTCGAAGACCGCGTTGGCCACGTCCGCCGCCTCGGCGCGGGTCGGGCGTGGGTGCGAGACCATGCTCTCCAGCATCTGCGTGGCCGTGATGACCGGTTTCCCCAGACGATTGCACAGCCCGATAATACTCTTCTGCACGATGGGCACTTCCTCGATCGACGTCTCGACGGCGAGATCGCCGCGCGCAATCATGATCCCATCGGCGGCGGCCACGATCTCGTCCATGTGCTCAAGGGCGCGCCGCCGCTCAATTTTCGCAATGAGCGCGGCGGTCCCGCCGCGCGCCACAAGGAGTTCTCGGGCGCGCGCGATGTCCGCGGCCGATTCGACGAAGGACAACCCCAGAAAATCCACGCCATGCGCGATGCCCCACTCCGCGTGATGCAGGTCGTGCTCGATCACCGTCGCGGCGCTCAGTCTGATCCCCGGAAGGTTCACGCCCGCATGCTGGCGCAGCACACCGCCGGATTCGACCAGGCAGCGGACCTGCGCCGCCCCCACGCTGCGCACGGTCAGGGCGATGTCGCCATCTTGAAGATAGATGCGGTGACCGGGGCGCACGTCGTCGACGAGCTGCGGATACGCGATGGGGATGGCGCCATCGGTGGCATGATCGGCCGGGGAGAGGACCACGTCACGCCCGGTTTCCAGCGTCACCGTGCCACCGGGCAGCGGTCCGACCCGCAGCTTGGCGCCCGGAAGATCCTGGAGCACCGCCAGCGGCACGTCCAGCTCCGTGGCCGCCCGCCGGGCGGTCTGCAGGCGCCGGAGATGATCGTCGGGCGTTCCGTGCGCGAAGTTGAGCCGCACGACATCGGCGCCGGCCACAAAAGCACCGCGGAGGACGTCCGCGGCTTCGGAAGCCGGGCCGAGCGTGATGATGATCTTCGTGCGGCGTGGAGAGGTCATCGTTCGCAGTCCGTTCGAAGTATAGCAGCCTGCACTCTGTGGCAGAAGGCGCGCCCCGCGTTGGAATCGAATTGAGCGCGGACGGATTGTGGAGGTCGATGTGGTCCTGCGTCTGGTGGTCTTTGGCAGTGGGGCGGTGCTCATGGGGCTGGAGATCGTCGGCAGCCGCGTCATTGCCCCATTCTTCGGGAGCTCGGTCTTCGTGTGGGGTGGGCTCATCAGCATTTTCCTGGCTGCGTTGAGCCTGGGCTACTACCTGGGCGGCACGATGGCCGACCGCTGGCCGCGGGTCACGGTGCTGGCGACGCTCCTCATGCTCGCCGGGGTGACCATTCTGGCCCTCCCGCTCGTCTCCCGGCCGGTACTCGTGGCCTTCGACGCGTGGAATCTCGGTCCGCGCCTCTCTCCCCTGCTGGCATCGATCGTCCTCTTTGCGTTCCCCAGCGTCTTGATGGGGACGACGTCCCCGTTTGCGATCAAGCTCGTTGCCAGGGATCTCGCGACAGTCGGGACGAGCGCAGGCGTGCTCTACGCCCTATCGACGGCCGGGAGCATCGTGGGAACAATCGCGACCGCGTTCTTCCTGGTCCCGACGCTGGGCGTGCGCGCGATCCTCTATCTGCTCGGCGGTATCCTCCTGGCCCTCGCGGCGCTGCTGGCCGCGCGCTACGCCGTCGCAGGTCCCGTGGGCACGCGCCTGGCGCTGCCCACCGCGATTGCGGTGGTGTTCCTGGCCGCGCCGGCGGGCGGGGCGCCGATCCCCATCCCCACATCGCGAGTCGTCTACGAGAAGGACAGCGTCTACCATCAGATCAGCGTCCTCGAAGATGGGTTGAATCGGTACCTCCGCTTCAACCGGTCGTTTCAAGGCGGCATGGTGCTCCGCGACCCGTTTGAGAGTCCGTTCCTCTACACGTCGTACGCGCATCTGGCCCGGATCTTTCATCCCACGATGCGCCGGGTGCTGCTGATCGGCCTCGGCGCCGGAACGATCCCCAAGCGCTTCACCCGCGATTATCCCGAACTCTCGATCGACAGCATCGAGCTCGACCCGGCGGTGGTCGAGGTGGCCAGGCGGTACTTCGAAGTCAAGGACGATGCCCGGCATCGCATCGTCGTGCAGGACGGACGGGTCTACGTGCGCCGCAGCGACGCCAGGTACGACCTGATCGTCCTCGACGCGTACTTTGCGGAGGGCATTCCCTTTCACCTGGCGACGAAGGAGTTCCTCGAACTCGTGCGCGATCATCTGGCCCCCGGGGGCGTCGTCGTGTCCAACATCATCGGGTCCCTGGACGGACCGCAGAGCACGTTGTTCCGAACATTGTACAAAACGTACAGCAGCGTCTTTCCGGGGCTGCATCCGTTTCCCACCGCGTTCGGGCTCGCGCGTAATGCTTCGGAAACACGCACCATCATCCTGATTTCGACGGGCCGGGCCGCGATGCGAGCGGATGAGGTCGTCACGCTGGCCCGGCGGCTCCGCGCGGATGGGCGGGTCCGCCTGCCGCTCGACCGCTACGCGGCCGACTACTACGACCGCAAGATCGCCACCGACGATGTTCCACTGCTGACCGACAACTACGCTCCGGTGGACATCCTGCCGGTCTACGGCTGGGAGCCCGAGCGAAACCGCTAGCCCGTCCCGCCGTACTTTCCCTGAGGGCCGCACGCGCGTAGATCCCTCCACTAGTGCGTTTTCGCAATGCCGTCTAGGCTCGCCGCGGCCAGGGAAGGTCCCTTTGGAACGCGCGAGGCAGAAGTCATAAGAACCCGTCGTGGAACACACCGGGGTGTGCAACCGTGGCGTCGACCCTGGCCACTATCGCAGCCATTGCGGTCCTGCTGCTTGTCGTGC
>JBOGSE010000630.1:0-2521 GCA_050694895.1 bacterium
GCGCGCGCGGCCGGCCTGCCCCTGTACAAGTTCCTGGGCGGATATGGCCGGGAGCGGGTGAAGTGCTACGCCTCATCTGTATACATCGCGGGCATCAAAGAGATGGCGGACGAGGCCGCGGGCCAGATCGCCCAGGGACACACCGCGATCAAGGTCAAGATCGGCCGGCCCGCGTCGTTGGGCGGGATCCACGCCGACATCGAGTCGGTGCGGGCCATCCGTGCGGCCGTGGGCCCGCAGGTCGAGATCATGCTCGACGTCAACAGCGCGTATGACGCGGCGACGGCGATCCGCGTCGCCCGTCAGCTCGAGCCGCTGGACATCGCCTGGCTGGAGGAGCCGGTGTATCCCGACGACGTGTCCGGGTATGAGTTGATCCGCAAGAGCGCCGGCATACCGCTTGCGGCCGGGGAGTCGGAGTTCGGCGTGTTTGGGTTTCGGGACCTGATTGAGCGTCGCGCCGTTGACGTCCTGCAGCCGGACATCGCGCGCGTCGGCGGCTTCACCGGCGCCCGCCGGGCCGCGGCGCTGGCGCATGCGTACAACCTGGCCTTCGCCCCGCACACCGGATTTTCGGGAGGGATCGCGCACCTGGCCTCGCTGCATCTGGCCGCGACCGTTCCCAACTTCATGACGTACGAGTACTTCTACGCCCCGAACGCCTTGCGCGACGTCTTTACCGCGCCGTTCCCGCAGCCCAAAGACGGGACCGTGCCACTTCCCCCCGGACCGGGCCTGGGCCTCGACCTGGACTGGGATCTGATGAGGCGCTACGAGGTGAAGCGATGATCGTCATCGCGACAGGGATCTCGGGCAGCGGCAAGCTGCACGAGGCGGATGGGTCGCCCGGCTACGTCGTGCGTGTGGTGAACGAGGGCACCGAGCGCATTGCCCGGGAGATGCGCGAAGGACGCTGGACCTCGCCGATTCGGCGCCTCCGGTATCTCGATATGGGTAGCCTGATGCTCGAGCGGGCCCGCGACCTGGGCCTGGTCGTCCGCACCGAGACGATCCTCGACATGGCGCCCGAAGCGCTGCAGGAGCTTCGCGCGATCGCCTTCACCGAGGTCGTGAACGACGACGCCCTGTGGGAGCCTGACCTCTGTACGATTCTGGTGACCCACGCGTGCTTCTGGTGGAAGGGCCATCTCATCCCGGGGCTGGACACGCACTACCTGAAGCTGCTCTTCGACGAGACACGGCGCCGCATGCCCCTGCCTCAGCCCGTTGTGCAGGAGACGCTGCCGGGCCTGCGCCTGGCTCCGCCGGTTCGCCCGGAGGGCATTTTCTACGCGACGATCGTTGACAGCGTCTACCAGATCCAGCGCCGTCTCGATACGACCGAGCAGTGGAAGCGCAAGCTCACCGCCGACGATGTGATTGCCTGGCAGGAGCAGGAAGTGTTCACGTCCATGATGCTGGCGGCGTACGAGCGGGTTCCGCACTACCTGATCGCCCACGACGAGCCGGTCCAGACCCTCTTCGATCTCATCTGCTTTAAAAGGCCCAAGATCTACCTAGGCTATCCCATCACCAATCTGCGTCGGGAGAGGCAGGCGCACCTGATCGCGATGGCGCGCGAGTTCGGAAGGTGCCTGCGTGGCCACTTCGTGGTGTTTGATCCGCTGTCGGTCAAAGACGAGGAAGCCGCGGCGTTCGCCCGGCTCTCAGACGCGGAGTTCGCGGAGCAGTTTTCGGCGGCCGAACGCGAGACCATCCTCGAGTGGGCAGGGTCGCTCGACCAGGTGCGCGCGTGGGCGCGGGCGTTGAACGACCGCACGCGTCTCCACCTGGGCCGCGCGACGGTCGTGCGCGACCTGCGTCTGATCGATCAGTCAGACATGAACGTCGTCTTCTACCCGACCAGCCAGATGTCGTTCGGGGTCCTCGCGGAGGTCACGCACGCGCACACGACGGGCAAGAAAGTCTACATCCTCTATCCATACAAGAGCATCTCACCGTTCCTCGAGTACTATGCCACGGGGGTCCGCAATCCGCGCCCGGACGAGCCAGATCCGCAGACGCCTGAGCAGATCGCGGCGTTCATGCAGCGGGCGGCGGACGCCCTGCTGCAGGAGTTGACGCGCGATCACCCTAGCGTGGTGCCCCAGCGCCTCGAATCCACGCGTTGATAAGTTGGGAACGGATCTCAGCCCCCTGCGTCTAACTTTGTACAGGGCGCGGCATGACCCCGAAAGGGAGCGTCATGTGGGAGGGCCGCCGACGATAGACATTCGAAGATCAGCGATAGCCGTGCTCATCATGCTTGCGATGGGATCCGTGGGCGCGAACCCCTCGCAGGCTTCCGAGGCGGGTGCGTCGCTACAGCCATGCGCGGACGATCTGCCGGGCGGACGCTATCTGGACTTTCGAACCTTCAAAGCCTTGAGGGATCTGGTTCCGGAGCTCGGCCCCGTGCGCTTCGCAGGGCTGACGGAGGCAGGGATCGAGCTCTGGGAACAGGGCCAGATGCGGGTCCCGGTTGCCGGGAACTTTCTCATGGGAGATCTCAACCGGGATC
>JBOGSE010000631.1:0-2133 GCA_050694895.1 bacterium
CGATGGAGGGAGGAGCAGCAGTTGGTCCGGGGCGTATGGGCGATACTCTTTGGTCGGCATGGAAAGAGATTCGCCACGACCTCATCGAAGGCCTGTCCGAGGTCGATTTCTCGGACACGCTCCTAGGCGGGCTGAAACGGACCAGAGATAGCGACAAGGGAGGTAAGGGATCATGACAGGAGTGCTCATGAGGTGGGTCGTTGGAATTGGTCTGCTGATCTCGACGCTGACGGTCGGCCTGTCGCAGCTAGGGGCAGGGCAGTCGGCACCGGTCAAGCGGAAGATCTACATGGCCGCGGTCGAGCCGAAGGGCGGCACTTCGGTCTCCAGTGAACCGTTTCCGACCGCGGCCCTGCCTGAGGGTCCGGGCTACGTGCTGAAGGCGCCAGACGCCACGGGACGGTGGGAAGTCTCCACCTATCAGTGGCAGCCAGGTTTCATCATGGCCCAAGAAGGCGAGGATGTCACCCTGGAGATCGTCGGCATCAACGGCGCCGAGCACCCGTCATTCATCGAGGGCATCAACGTCCCTGCGTTCACCGTCAAACGCGGGCAAGTGACGACGGTGAACTTCCGCACGACCCGGCCGGGGTCCTATCGCATTGTCTGTTCCATACACCTGCCGACGATGGTAGGCTATCTGGTGGTGCTCCCGCGGCGCTAGGCCGCGCGGCGCGGACCACTTGTGGGTTTGAAAGGACACCGTGATGCCCGCGCCGCTCAGCGTCGCGGCCTGAGCGACCCCTGGTATGGGCCCCCGTTGCGGAGTGCGCCAGCGCGGGTGTAAGCGTTGCCGGGAGTCTGGAATCTCGCGGAGCCCGCCTACCGCTGGAAGCAGCGGTACACGCCTGCGTCACATTCTCAACTCCTCAACATCGTAAGCCCGCGCGATCGCCCGCAGTTGCGAAGCGTGTATGCTGTCATAGAGGGTCATGGCCGTCCCCCAGGCTTCCCAAGCAAGGGTGCCAGACCTTGATGCGCATCCCGTGAATGCAATATCTGGTCGAGCGACCCGCTACCTCGCGGCGGCCTCATCAGGGCTGCTGCTGGCCGGCGCCTTCCCTCCACTCGACCAGGGTCTGCTGGCCTGGGTGGCACTCGTTCCTCTCCTCTGGTCTGTCCAGAGTACGTCGCCGGGGACCGCGTTCCGGCTGGGCTACCTCACTGGCCTGATCTGGTTCGGCGTTGTCCTCTCGTGGATCATCCCGTTTGGCCTGCCGGCCTGGGCAGCGCTGATCGCCGTTCAGGCGCTTTACGTGGGAGGTTTCGCGGCGCTCCTGCGGTGGCTGAGCGAGCAACATCCGAAATGGAAGCTCCTCCTGATCCCGCTGGTCTGGAGTGCCGTGGAAGTGGTACGCTCCACGGGCCCGCTCGGGTTTCCATGGGCGCTCCTCGGTGTTTCCCAACACCGCCTCCTGCCGGTGCTGCAACTCGCGAGCCTCGGTGGCGTCCATCTCGTCTCCCTGATGGTCGTCCTGGGCAACGCCCTGGTCTTTACACTGTTATCTGGGCCGCGGGAACTGAATCGTCGCGGTCTGCCCGTCGTGGCAGCTCTCCTTCTTGCGGTCGGCATCGGGTTTGGCCTCTGGCGAATGCAGACGCCGCTCACCCCGGGCATCCGGGTGGCGGCCCTCCAGCCGAACGTGCCTCCGCTTCAGAAAGGCGTCCCCGAGACCTATGAAGCGCAACTGAGGCTCATGCGACAGTTGACGCAGGGCGCCCGCGCGCAGGGTGCCGATCTCATTGTGTTCCCTGAGACCGCCATCCCACTGAACCTCCTGGGCCCGGAGGGCCTCGCCCGCGAGGTTGGCAGTTGGGCGCCAGACCGAGTGGTGGTGGCCAGTAGCCTGGAGGTGGACAGCAGACGAGAGGGGGTCCGCAACAGCGCGGTCGTGATCCACGGCCATCGCGTCCTCGGCATCTATACGAAGCGGCGGCTCGTGCCCTTCGGAGAGGTCGGGATCACCCCGGGCGACCAGGCGGATCCCATCGTCACGCCCGTGGGTACGGTGGGCATTGCGATCTCCTACGAGTCGGCCTTCGCGGAGATCGGGCGATCCGCGGCCCAGCAGGGTGCCGGCATCCAGCTGGTTCTGACGAACGATGGGTGGTTCGGGGTCACCGCGGGGCCCG
>JBOGSE010000632.1:0-3894 GCA_050694895.1 bacterium
TCTATGCCTTCGTTGGGTGGCAGCCCAACATGGGCCGTGATCCGCGGGGAGAAGAGACTCTTCCGGAAGCTCTTAAGGACGGTGAGCTCACTCCAAACGACATCGTGCAGCTTGACCTAACAGAGGAGGAGTCCAAAGAGATCCTCAGTTCCCAGACTGTTTATGTCGCAGCTGATCCTCGTGATCCCAATGCGGCCAAGAAGAACCGCCGGGCTGCCATCAACGTCCTTCTATTCCGCAACCGCGCCTTCCGGCAGAACGTCGACGCTCTCTACGATCTAACGCGGGCAGTTAACCCAGTCCACTTCAGCTTTGAGACGGGGTGGGCGATTGGCAGCGGTCGTGAGCTGGTTAAGGGAACAGAGGTGGACCGCGGGGAGAAGACCCTTGAGCTGGTCACTTACCTCGCTGTGCTGAAAGGAACTGAATGGGTCTTCGGGAGACTAGCGACCGCCCTCAACCCAGAGATTGGGCCAACCCAAGGCGCAGCGGCTGCCTACGAAAGAGTCGCGCGGTTCCGCGCGAAGACCAATCTCGGTGAGTCGGACACCGTGGCCTTTGTGCCGGTTAACGGTCGCAACTACTTCGGCGTCAATTCCGGAGCGCAACCCCAAGAGGCCTTGGCCCTTCGGCAGGAGTTCTTGACCAAAGTTCAGCAGGAGCTGGGGGTTCTCGAGGGAAAGACTCTGAATCGCGTGCAGGCCTTTACGCATGCGGAATCGCACGCGTTAATGCGCGCGTACACTCGTCAGGGGTCTCTGCCGAGCGAGGTAACGATCTACGTGGATCGCATATCGTGCAACTTCTGCGCCGGCAAGACAGGCGTGAATCTGCTCAGGCAGGTCCTCGGAATCAAGAAGGTAACGATGGTGTCGCCCGGGCGTACCGTCGTCCTCTCGGACTGAGGCTGGGCGGGAGATACACGTGGCTGATGAGGTGTTGTTCGTAGCACCGAATGGTAAGGAGACACGGGGAGCCAACTTCGAGGAGTTGCGCCGTCTCCTGCTCGAAAAAGGCCCGGAGTATTGGGAGGGAGGCTCCGGCGATGCAGGTCTCCAGTTCTACTCGGACGGCCAGGAGCTGGCCGAAATGATCCTGATGGTGAGGGAGCCTTACGGCGTCTTCGTCCAGCACCTATGGGTGAAGGATCTGAAGGAGTACGTGGTCCAGAGGCAGAACGGGACTGAAGAGGACGTGACGATAGTCCACTGTGGCGATCCTTGGACCTTGCCTCGGAAGTTCTTCGTCTCCAGGGACGACGCGCTCAAGGCGCTCGAGACGTTCTTTGGCGATGGAGCTAGGGACGAGCGCGTGAAATGGAGCGAGTTCTAATACGTCGCTAGCCCCATGATGGCCTTGATCTGCTCCTTCCGAATCAGGCTGTCCATGACGTGGCAGATCACCTCCTGGTCCTCGCGCGAGAGAGTGTCGACCCTCCGGCACAGCTCGGCGAGGCGCCTGTTTCGGATCGCGTGCTTGGGTGCGGCGGCGTCATCGGATCCCTTGGCGAGCTCGTGTCAACTCGCAGCCAAATTTCCCTCCCAGTTCGCAGCTAAAAGTCCCCCCCTCCTGGGTTGAATGATCTCTCTGCTCGCCGTCGGGGCTGTGGGAGCTGCGGGAATCCGCGAAGCGGATTTCCGAGGGCTGCGGGAAGGTGGCGGGTCGGGGGCTGGGGGGCCAGCTTTCCGCAGCCCGGCAGCTTCCATAGCCCATCTGCTCTTGGGTGCCCCAGGAGTCATCATCTCGCCTTGGCTCAGCCTTCGGCGGCGGCTGTCGCGTCTTCCGTGGTTGCGGTGTAGGGCTCGCTGCGCGTCAGCAGCCCGGCCTTGCGTTTCTCCTTGAGCCTGTAGCTCTCGCCCTTGATGCTGAGGATTGTCGAGTGGTGTAGCAGCCGGTCGAGGATGGCGGTGGCGATGACTTGGTCGCCGAAGACCTGGCCCCAACCGGCGAGCGACTGGTTGGAGGTGATGAGGATCGAGCCGCGCTCGTAGCGACGGGAGACGAGCTGGAAGAAGAGGTTGGCTCCCAACCGATCGAGCGGCAGATAGCCGATCTCGTCGATGATCAAGAGCTTGGGCTGCACGAGCAGCTTGAGCTTCTCCTCCAGGCGGCCGTCCTGATGGGCCTTGACCAGGCTGGCGATCAGTCCCGCCGCGGTGAGGAAGGCGGTGCGGTAGCCGAGGGCACAGGCGCGCAGACCGAAGGCGACGGCGAGGTGGGTCTTGCCCACTCCTGGCGGGCCGAGCAGCAGGACATTGTCGGCGTCGGCGATGAAGCGACCGGTGGCGAGCTCTTTGATCGCCTTGGGCTCGAGCGAGGGCTGAAACTTGAAGTCGAAACTCTCGAGCGTCTTGTGGAACGGGAAGCGAGCCATCGTCGTCTTCATCGCCGTGTGGCGCTCCTGCTTGGCAGCAAGCTCGCGCGAGACCAGCTCCTCGAGGAAGTCCGAGTAGCTGTGCTCGCGCTTGCTCGCCTCCTGCAGCAGCAGCGGCAGCTGCTCGGCGGTGCGCACGAGCTTGAGCGTACGCATCTGCTCCTGGATGCGTTCGACCTGGTCGCCGGCGCTCATCGGGTCACTCCTTCGGCGACGGCCGCGTAGCGCGACAGCGGCCGGATCTCTGCCTCGGCCGCGCTCCCCAGGTACGAAAGGTCGAGCTGTGGCGGACGATCGAGCCCGCCGCCAGCAGCTGGATGCAGCGTCCGCGGCGGCCCGTTCCAGCGCGCCACCTGATGCTTGCCAGCCAGGCGCGCGTGGTGCACTGGCTCCTCCTCGCCACGCGAGATGACCACCTCCTCGGCCACCAGATGCACTTGCACCTGGGCTCCCACCCACGCCAGCGGCACCGGGTAGCGATTGGCGTCCACCGCCACGTAACCGTCCCGCGGCACGATGCGCGTCTCCCAGCGTTCCCGCGGTGTCGGCCGCCGTCGATCGACCGCCAGCAGCGCGGTCGCCTCCTCACGCGCGAAGCGCTCTGCTGGTCGCTCGTGGGTGGTGCCGTGTACGCGCTGATCGGCGATCGCAAAGCACCAGTGCAGCAGCCAGTCATTGAGCTCGTCGAGGTCGTGGAAGCGGCGGCCCGCCAGCGCATTGCGCTTGACGTACTTGACCCCCGACTCCACCTTGCCCTTGGTGCGGGCGCGATAGTAGCGGCACAGCCGGACCTCGACACCGTAAAAGTCCATGCGGTCCTTGAACGTGGCGTTCCATTCGACCCGGCCCGAGGCCTCGTCCTTGTCTTTGACGATCGTCCGCGGATTGTCGTAGAGGATCGTCCGCGTGCGGCCGCCGAAGTGCACGAAAGCTCGCTCGTGACCGTCGAGCAGCGGGTCCAGGCCCTCGCTGAGATACGCGCGCGCGAACAGCCGCCGGCTGTAGCCGAGCACCATGACGAAGAGGTGCACGCGCACCCGCTGCTCGCCCAGCCACACCCAGCTCGTCCCCCAGTCCACCTGCGCCTGCTCACCGGGGCCGGTCTCGAACCGCACCGTCCCCAGCTCCTCACCCCGCCACTCCGCACGCCACGGCGAGACGTACCGCGCCACTGCCGAGTACGACCCCGCATAGCCGAGCGCCTTCAGCTCTCGCCGCAGCACCACCGCATTGAAGCCCACCTCCGGCGCCCGGCCGTGGAGAAACTCGGCGAACTCATCCAGCTCGCACCCTCGCTCCCGTCGCCGCTGCGGCTGCCAAGCCTCCCGTAGCCATTTGCGCACCGTCTTGATGTCCAACCCCAGCTCGCGGGCGATCCGCTTGCGGCTCATCCCTCGCTCCCGCAAGGCCCGCACCGCCCCCCACTGCGTCTCGCTGATCAACTCCCCTCCTGCGGCGCCTACAGGCCCCGCAGGCAGAGTCTCTAATCCCACTGGCTGCTCCATCCTTCCTCCTCCTCG
>JBOGSE010000633.1:0-2220 GCA_050694895.1 bacterium
ATCTCCTGGCGCTGCCGCACGCTGCGAAGGCGGTTCATGGCCTCGTCGGCTGCTCGAAGTAAGGCCGCGGCCTGCGGATCGGTCGCGGGGGTGATCTGCGTCCCTCGCTCCCAGTCGGGTTCCACCGGGTAGAGAAACTTCATGTCATCCGCGCCCCGCAGGCGGACCGTAACCGTAATCACCAAGGGCCCTCTGGTGCCGATGTACCCGCCGGTCAGAAGAAAGCGCCCATCGCCCTGTGGCTCGGCTTCCGCCGCGGCCGTGCCGAGACGTGCGAACAGTGGCAGGAATGTGAACCGGACGCGTGCATCGGGGACGGGCCGACCGTCTTGCTGCCGCAGCCGCAGAGCAAATGCGTTTACCCCGACCTGATACGGATCGATCCGGAGGAGGACCGCAATGTCCCTCGCCTGTCTGAGGAACTCGAAAGGTCGTCCTGTGGGCCAGAGGGCTTCGGCCTGCCGCGCCGTCGGGAGCAGGGCCAGCGCCGCCGCGGCCAGCAGGACGACCGAGGCCAGGGCGACCTCGGATCGCACGAGGCGAAAGAACCACCTGCGAAGAGCTACGACCCCCGGGACCTCAAGTGCGCGTCGCGCTGCGGCAGCGAGGCGCGGACGCATCACCAGCAGATTGATCGAGGCGATGCCGAGCAGCGGGAGGAACAGCGCCATCTTTATGGCCAGCGTGCGTCCGTATGCAGTGCGGCTGACGGCGCGTAGCGAGGGGACGTTGTTCCAGGAGGCGTAGAGGCCGGTCGCCACCAGGATCAAGACGCTGGCGAGGGCAAGGGTCGAGAACCGCTGGGTGAACGGGCCGAGGAATTCGATCCGGTCCCGCTCCTCCATGCGGGCGAGCAAAGGGGCAAGGATCGCGCCGAAGTAAACCAGGCCTCCCACCCAGCCTGCCGCGCTCGCCAGGTGCACCCAGTCTACGAGCAGAGGCAGGGTCGTCTGTGTTCCGGCTGCATGGCTGGTCAGGCTGATCCCCAGCGGCAGCAGCGCTAGAAGCGCCAATTCAGCAAATCTCCTCGCGCCGTGCAGAGACGTCGAGGCGGCGAGACCGGTCACGGGCTGCAGGGGTGTGCCCCGCGCGCGCTTGTGGAGAAGCATCAGTAGCACGACGGGGATGGCGAACCTGAGCAGCAAGGAAGTGCGCATGGGTTCGCCTGTGGCCAGCTGTGCCAGTGTTATTCCCAGGCTCACGCCCGCAGCCGTTGCCGCTCGCGCCGCCTGCGCGGCCACGTCACCGACTGATCCGGAGAAGAAAGCTGCGGCCCCGAGCCACGCTGCGATGCGCCAGCGGCGGTTCAGGGCCGCGAACCAGTCGTGACCAGGCGACAGAAACATCGGGTTCAAGACTGAGGGCAGCAGAAACCGGTGAATCAGGAACCCTCCACCGAGCACCGCGGCGCCGAGGAACATGAGCCAGCGGGCCGCCACCTCCCAGGGCGTGGGCCCTCTGGGCACGCCAGCCTGCAATGTGAAGGCCCCGGGCCGCAGCGGGCCCGCCGTGAACGTGAAGAACCCTTCGTAGGTGTGCTGGTCGACGAGAGAGAGTGTCCGCCACGTGACGGTGTAGATGCCCGGCCCGGGCAGGCGGACGGGCAGCCGGGCCTGGCGGCGATCCGGCGAGAGTTGGAAGACCTGCTCGTCGACGCGCCGCCCCTCCTGGTCCAGCACCCTGATCGCCGTGCGTTGGGCATCGATCGGCTCGGAAAAGTACAGGACGATGCTCTCCGGAGGTTTGAGAAGGAGGCGATAGGCAGGGGGATCGGACCGTTCGACGAGCGCATGGGCGCCGACCGGAGCTGCCGCGGTCAGCACAGCCAGTGAGACCAGCAAGAGGGCCAGAAGGACGCTGCGCATGAACCCCACTTTGGCCTCCTGCGATTCGCCTAGTTACTATCGAGCATGAACGTCAAGGAATAGGATTGGCGGTTCACGGTGACCCTTACGGTCCAGGTTCCCAGCCGATCCCTGACGGCCCGGCCATTCTTTACCCGAACGATGTCTTTTTGAAAGTCTGGTAACTGTGCGGCGAGCTCGCCGGAGGCCGTTGCCATCGGCAAGATCGCTACATCCCAGAATTCATATACTGTCGTAAGCCCCTGGATATCTTGACCCCACCGGTAACTCTCGACGAGCGCTTGATCGGGGTCGTAAATCTGAACGACACCGTCTATCCGTGGGATTTGGACAACATCCCTGACCCTGGTGACGA
>JBOGSE010000634.1:0-3013 GCA_050694895.1 bacterium
GCGCGTCTGCGTCCATCTCCGGAGCGCCCGTCCGTAGAACGTCGGCGGTGAGCGCTCGTTGCGTATTGTAGAGGTCGTCGCGCAGCGATACCCTGGCCAGCGCCTGCCAGCGATCGCCGCGGGGAAGCGCCGAGATCCGATCCCGCAGCCAGTGGAGCAGTAGCCGGTCCCCCAGCGAGAAGTACGTGGCAGCGACATTCTCGACCGGCCGCGCGGCCGCATGCGCGACCTCGACGAGATCGAGCGCGGCGGACATCGGACCGAACCCGGCGACGCGAGCGGCCAGCGGCTCCGGGACGCCGGCCGCGACGAGACCTTTGGTCGCGTCCTCGAATGCGGTGCGGTCAGCGCCCACGAGGAAGTCCGCAAGGCGTTCAGCCAGAACCGTCGCGCCGGGGGAGAAGAACGACACGGCGGCGGCGATGTCGAATGGCGGGCGGCGGTTGCGCAGCAGCCAGCGCGTCGCGCGTTCCACGAGCCGGCGTCCCTCGAGAATCATGGCGGTCTGGGTGTCCGCGGGAACCGGCGTATCGAGGGCCTCGATCTCGGCCCACAGCGCGGGCATGGCGAAGACCTCCCGCGCGATCGCGTGGGCTCGGGCGATGTCCGGTGTTCCCGCCGTGGTCTCCTCGGCCAGCCGGAATGCGAACGAGATCCCTGCCTGGTTCACCATCGTGTTGGTGACGCAGGTGGCGATGATCTCGCGCCGCAGACGATGGCCCTGCATCTGCTCGCGGAAGCGCCGACGCAGAGGCGTCGGGAAATACCGCTCGAGGTCGGCGGAGAGGTATGGGTCTTCGGGCACATTGGATGCGGCCAGCACATCAAAAAGGGTGATCTTGGTGTAGGCGAGCAGGACGGCCAGCTCGGGCGTCGTCAATCCCAGGCCCGCGGACTTGCGCTCGGCGAGCGCCTCGACGTCAGGGAGGAACTCGATGGCGCGGTCGAGTCTGCCGGCCTGCTCGAGGCTCGCGATGTAGCGCGCGTGAACGTCGAGCATGCTGGCGGCCTGAACCCGCGCGTCGGTCAGCGCCCGCGTCTGTCCGATGTTGTCGCGCAGCACCAGTTCGGCGACCTCATCGGTCATCTCCGCGAGCAGCGTGTTGCGCTGCTTCTCGGTCATATCGCCGGCGGCGGCGACCGCGTCGAGCAAGACCTTGATGTTCACCTCGTGGTCAGAGGTGTCGACTCCCGCTGAGTTATCAATTGCGTCGGTGTTAATGCGCCCACCGCCAAGCGCATATTCAATGCGTCCCCGCTGAGTGAAGCCCAGGTTCCCGCCCTCGCAGACCGCGCGGCAGAGCAGCTCCGTCGCGTCGACCCTCACCGTGTCGTTGGACCTGTCGCCCACGTCGGCGTGGCTCTCGTCGAGCGCCTTCACGTACGTTCCGATGCCCCCGTTGTAGAGCAGATCCACGGGCGCCCTGAGCACGGCGCGGATCAGCTCGTGGGGAGTGAGCGCGGCGGTGTCTGTACCCAGCGCCTGCCGGGCCTCGGGGGACAGCGGGATCGACTTGGCCGTGCGCGGGAAAACGCCCCCTCCCGATGAGATCAGCGCCTTGTCGTAATCGGCCCACGACGAGCGCGGCAGCCTGAACAGACGCTCACGCTCCTTGAAGCTCGTCTCGGGGTCGGGGGTGGGATCAAGAAAGATGTGCCGGTGGTCGAAGGCCGCGACGAGCTTGATGTGCCGCGAATAGAGCATGCCATTTCCGAACACGTCACCGGACATGTCGCCGATCCCCACGATGGTGAAGTCGGTCGTACGAATGTCAATGGCGAGCTCGCGAAAGTGCCGCTTTACGGACTCCCAGGCGCCGCGTGCCGTGATCCCCATCTTCTTGTGGTCATAGCCTGAGGAGCCGCCCGACGCGAAGGCGTCGCCGAGCCAGAAGCCGTACTCCTTTGAAATTCCGTTGGCGATATCTGAAAAGGTCGCCGTCCCCTTGTCGGCCGCGACGACCAGGTAAGGGTCATCGTCATCATAGCGCACCACATCGGGCGGCGGCACAACCTTGCCGCCGACGAGATTGTCGGTCAGATCGAGCATTCCGGAGATAAGCGTCCGGTAACAGGTGACGCCCTCATTCATCAGCGCCTCACGATCTCCGCCCGCAGGCGGCGACTTCATCACGAAGCCGCCCTTTGCGCCCACGGGGACGATCACAGCGTTCTTCACCGTCTGGGCCTTCATCAACCCGAGGATCTCGGTGCGGAAGTCCTCCCGCCGGTCCGACCACCGAATCCCGCCGCGCGCGACCTTGCCGCCGCGAAGGTGCACACCTTCCATGCGGGGCGAGTAGACGAAAATCTCGAACATCGGCCGCGGACGCGGCAGGTCGGGCACGCGGGTAGGATCGAGCTTGAACGACAGATACGGCTTGGGACCTCCCTCGGGTCCCTTTTGGAAGTAGTTCGTGCGGAGGGTCGATTGGGTGAGGTGCAGGAAGCTTCTGAGGATTCGGTCCTCATCGAGGCTGGCGACCGCGTCGAGGGCGGTCTCGATCTCGGCCGCGGGCCGCGCCTGGTGCGGTGCATTCGTCCGCCGTCCGGGGTTGAAGCGCACGATGAACAACTCGATGAGCAGGCGAGCGATGTGGGGGTTTCTCGCTAGGCTCTCTTCCATATATGCCTGACTGAACGTCGACCCGATCTGACGCAGGTACTTGCAGTACGCGCGGAGGATCGTGACCTCGCGCCAGGTGAGCCCGGCCCGGAGCACCAGCCGGTTGAACCCGTCATTCTCGATCTCGCCGCGCCACACCCGTGCGAAAGCGTCCTGGAATATCTCCTTGACCTCCGCCGCCACGAGCCCACTGTCGCCCGCGGCCGTTCCCAGGCTGAAGTCGTAGATCCAGGCCGCCGTCGCGTCTTGCGGGTTGACTTCGTAAGGACGCACGCCGAGCACGGTCACGCCCATACTCTGGAAAAGCGGCAGCACATCCGAAAGCGTAATAGAGCGCCCCAGGCGGAAGACCTTGAAGCGCACCGTATCATCCCGGGCCTCGATCGG
>JBOGSE010000635.1:0-1903 GCA_050694895.1 bacterium
TGAATTTGGCAAGACTATCCTCATGGGGAAGGCGCAGCAGACCGTCCTGGAAGCCGCCGGTCGCGAGGTAGTGATCACCAACCCGGACAAGGTGTTCTTTCCGCGCGCCGGGCACACGAAGCTCGACCTAGCGAAGTACTACGCGGCGGTCGCCCAGGGAGCGCTCCGCGGGATCGCGGCACGGCCGATCGTCCTCAAGCGCTACCCGGATGGCGTGGAGCGTGAGCCGTTCTTCCAGAAGCGGGCTCCCACGCAGCATCCCGAGTGGGTCGAGACGGTGGAGCTGCGCTTTCCCTCGGGCCGGACCGCGCGAGAGATCGTCGTGCGTGACGCCGCGCAGCTGCTATGGATCGTGAACCTCGGGTGCATCGACCTGAACCCGCACCCGGTGCGCGCCGACGACCTCGAGCATCCGGACGAGTTGCGTGTCGATCTCGACCCCGGCCCGGGCGTGAGCTGGGACGACGTGCGGCGCGTGGCCATGATCGTACGTGACGTGCTCGACGAGCACGGCCTGCGCGGTTGGCCCAAGACGTCCGGAACGCGAGGCATACATGTCAACGTGCGCATCGAGCGGCGCTGGAGCTTCGACCAGGTGCGCCGCGCGGCGCTGGCCCTCGCGCGCGAGGTGGAGCGGCGCGCACCCGGCCACGCGACCAGCAAATGGTGGAAGGAAGAGCGCCACGGAGTGTTTGTCGACTACAATCAGAACGCCAAGGACCGCACCGTGGCGTCGGCCTGGTCGGTACGGCCGACACCCGATGCGCGTGTCTCGATGCCGCTCGAATGGGACGAGGTCGCCGGCTGCGATCCGGCGGCGTTCACGCTGGTCACCGCACCGGCGCGGCTCGCCGAACGCGGCGACGCGTCGGCAGGCATCGATGCCGCCACGGGATCACTCGACAAGCTGCTCGAGCTGTCCGCCGCGCAAGAAGCCGCGGGCCTCGGCGATGCGCCGTGGCCCCCACACTACAAGAAGCAACGCGACGAGCCTCCGCGTGTCGCGCCGTCACGACGGAAGGCCGCAAGCACCAAAGAGAAAGGCAGCGGCCGCCGCCGGTCGACACAACCGCTCGTCACCGTCGCGAAGGCGAAGCACGAGAAAGACGCGCTCGCCGGCCTCGAACGCTGGAAGGCGAGGCATCCCGATGCCGCGGCGCTGCTGCGGGTGGACGATATCCTCGTCGATTCGATGCGCGGCCGCTCGAGCACGTGGACGCGCGTCCGAATCAACCTGCGTCACGTCCCCGAGGGTCAGCGCCCTGCCGAGGAACCGCCCGATCCTGACTACGACCCTGGGCGCGAATGGGCTTCCGGGCCGAGGGGGTCGCGCGCGCCGAAGACGCGTTCCTCGGGCTCTTGAAGCCTGCCCGTAGTCACACCGTGCACCCGCCGGACATCCGGGTCTCGACCGTCGAGCTGTTCTTCGACCTCGTCTTCGTCTTCACCATCACCCAGTCACCGGAGGCGGAACTCGGCGCGCTGGTCGCGATTGTGGGCGGGGGAGCGCTCGCCGCATCACGCTCGCAGAGCCGGTGAGGTCGAGCGATTCGGTTGTAACGCGCGCCTGCCTCCTGCAAAAAGCCCTTTGCCGCGGCAGAGGAGGAGGTTAGAATGCCCCCTGTTTCTGTAACCACTTCCAGAACGCCGTCGGCGCGGACATCGTGCTCAGCCGTCCCTGGCGCACCAGCGCCCAGTCGTCGAATTCGTGCGACTCCTTGATCGCCCGCAGCGTCACCGGCCGCTTGGCGTGCTTGACGTACTCGAAGTCGGCCACCCAGGAACGCGCGTCATTCTTGTCCGGCCGGGGCGGCGATACGACCTTCGCCAGGCCGACGACCGCCGCGTCGCGCTGCGAGTGGTAGATGATGACAGTATCGCCGGGTTTCATTGTCTTGATGGC
>JBOGSE010000636.1:0-4312 GCA_050694895.1 bacterium
GTCCGAGCGCTCGATGAGGGGTACGACCACGTGCAGGGGTCACGATTCGTCCCGGGGGGCCAGGCAATCAACACCCCCTGGATACGTCTAATCGCTCTGAGGATGGTCCACGCACCGCTGATCAGCCTGGGGGCGCGTTATTGGTATTCGGATACGACAAACGGCTTTCGCGCATACAGTGATAATCTGCTTCGAGACTCTAGGGTAGCGGTATTCCGGGATGTCTTTGTCGGGTATGAACTGCACTACTATCTGGCCATCCGCGCATGCCGGCTGGGCTTCAGGATCATAGAAGTTCCGGTCACGCGTGCGTATCCGAAGCACGGACCGATTCCCACCAAGATCAGTCCTTTTCGGGGTAACTTGGGGATCTTGACCACGCTCCTGAAGGCAGTCACCCATCAGTATAACCCCTGAGTGCTTGTTGCTGGGTGGAGCATCCGATGGGCGGGACGGCTTTGATCGGATACACCGGGTTCGTGGGTGCGGTTCTCGACCGTCAGTACCGATTCGATGACCGGTACAACTCCTCGAATATCGATAAGATCAGAGGCAAATCCTATCACCTCGTCTTCTGCGCAGGTGCCCGGGCTGAAAAATGGAGGGCGAATACGGATCCCGAAGCCGATTGGCGCAATCTCACTCTGCTCATGGAAGCGCTTGCGGAATCGGAAATAGGGGATCTCGTCCTGATCTCCACCGTCGACGTCTATCCAGATCCGGTGGGAGTCGATGAAGAAACACCGATCGAGGCGAAGGTAAATCATCCGTACGGCAAGCACCGTTACGAGTTCGAACGGTTCTGTATCGAGCACTTCTCGAGCACGGTCGTCCGCCTGCCCGGACTCTTCGGGCCCGGCCTTAAGAAGAACGTCATTTATGATCTCTTGAACAATAACGGCGTAGACCAGATACATGCCGACAGTATCTTCCAATTTTATGACCTTAAGCATCTCAGGCGTGACATCGATTTGGCGCGCCGGCACGCAATTCGTCTGATCAATATTGCGACGGAGCCAAGCTCGGTTGCTGAGATCGCGAGGGAAGCACTCGGGGTCGACTTCGGGAACCGTCCATCCGGCAGGAGGCCGGGCCGGTACGACATGCGAAGCATCTACGCCTCCCTGTACGGTGGACGCAGCGGATATCTTTATGACCGCATGCAGGTCTTTACTGACCTACGGGAGTTTGTCCGTACCTATCCGAGCGGCCGATGAGATTGGCGATCTCCAACATCGCCTGGAATCGAGACGAGGAGGAACTGGTTGCTGGTCTGTTGCGAGAGTTGGGGGTACGCCATGTGGAGGTGGCGCCAACGAAACGATGGGCGGCTCCCTTGGACGCCGGACCTGATGAGGTTGCTGAATACCGCCGGTTCTGGGAGCGATTCGGAATTTCGATTGTGGCGGTGCAGTCTCCGCTCTTCGGAAGGCCCGATCTGATAATCTTTGGGGATGATGCAACCAGGCGCGCGACCTTCGAGTATCTTTCTCGCACCGTTTCGGTCGCTGCCCAGCTTGGGGCGTCTGTCATTGTGTTTGGTTCGCCAGGAAACCGACGGGCCGGTGATGTGCCGAAGGAGAGAGTTGGCGCTATTGCGGAAGAGTTCTTTCATCGTCTTGGAGATGTAGCGGCAGGCTACGGAGTCTTTTTCTGTCTCGAACCGAATCCCCGAGAGTATGGGTGCGATTTTGTAACGACAGCCGACGAAGGCATCGGCCTTGTTAACCGCGTGAACAGTCCTGGGTTTTGCCTTCATCTCGACGCGGCGGGTATGCGGTTGGCCGGGGACGATGCTGTGGAGGCCATCCCGAAGGCCATGCCGATCCTTCGGCATTTCCACATCAGCTCCCCGTTTCTCGGACCGATCGGTGCCCACGAGGTTGATCACGTGCTGATAGCCTCAACCCTCCGGGGCGTGGGTTATCCTCATGTGGCTTCAATTGAGATGAAGGCTGTATCTCCGGGGTCGAACGTTGAGCAGGTGGTGGGGGCGGTCACGTTTGCGGGGCGCGTCTATGGCGGCTTGCAAGGACGTGGGTCATTGAGTAGGCCATGATAGCGTCCCAGCGCTCCGTGCGGATCGGTCTCCTCGGCCTGGGGACTGCCGCCGAGCAGATTCACCTCCCGGCCTGCGCGTTGTTGCCAGAAGCGGAAGTCGTCGGCGCCTGCGATCCCGACGAAGATCGCCGCGCGCACGTCGGCAAGCGATTCGGCATTCGGGCGCTCTACGCCGATGCTCGGACTCTCGTGGAGCAGGAGCGGCCAGACATCGTCATCATCGCCACGCCGCCGGACTCCCATGGAGATCTCTGCCGGCTTTCTCTGGAGAGCGGGTGCCATGTGCTGTGCGAGAAGCCTTTCGTGCGAAGTGTTGCCGAGGCGGATGACGTGATCGCCGTGGCTGAGCGCCGCGGTGGGATGGTGTTCGTGAACAATGAGTATCGCTTCATGAAGATCTATCGCACCGTTCGAGAGCACGTGGCTCGCGGCACAGTCGGCTCGCCGTTCCTGATCCAGGCCTGGCAGCAGATGCTTCACCTGCCGTCTCGGGAGGGCAACTGGCGAGCCCACCTGGTGCAGTCTACGCTGTTCGAATTTGGCACACACGTGCTCGACCTGTTCTGCTTCTTCTTCGATGCCATGCCCCTGTCGATCACGGCGCACACACCGCGGCCCGTTTCCGACGTTGACGCCGATGTGGTGGTACAGGCAACGCTGCGCTTCCCGGAAGGGCGTTTGGCCACGCTCACCTTCAATCGCATCAGTCACGCTCTGCCCCGATATCTGGAGATGCGCGTGGACTGTGAGAAGGCGTCGATACGGATCTCATTCGGCGGAGTGGCGCGTGCGTCGCTGGAATGGTCGCGCGTCCGTCGACGGCCGATTGCCCGGTTCAGCCTGGCGGAAGGCGGTGAAGCGCGGGTTGAGGCGGAGGGACGCTCGCGGCTCCTCGTGGCCGAACGTCGAGAGGGTCGGCCGGCGGCCACGGCACTGAACCTGCGATCCCTGATCGCGCAGGTCCAAAATGGCGGCACTTCCAGCGAGCGCGCCCGCTACGCCAGGGAGTTGATCCGGATCGTCTCCGCCGGATACGAGTCGGCCAGGACAGGCGAAACCGTCTGGCTCAATCGGACAGCGGCGGCGCGGTAGGCCCGTGATCTCGGTGGTCGTCGCCTCGCACAACGCACGGACAAGCATTCGGGACTGCCTGTCCGCGCTGCTGGCGCAACGGTCGGACGGCGACGCGGAGGTTGTCCTTGTGGACAACTCCAGCGACGGGACGGCGGAACTCGTCCGAGCGGAGTTCCCATCGGTTCGCCTCCGGCAGGCGGCGAGGTCGGCGCTCGTCCCCCAGCTCTGGGAGATCGGCATCCGCGAGAGCCACGGGGACATCGTCGCGCTGACCACGGCGCACTGCGTTCCGCAGCGGGACTGGCTTCGCCGCATCCAGGAGTCCCATGAAGACACCGCGCCCGCGATCGGGGGTGCCATTGAGAATGACCCGGCGGCCGGGATGGTGGACTGGGCGGTGTACTTCTGTCGGTACAGTCGCTACATGCTTCCTTTCCCATTGAGTGTCGTGTCCGAGATTCCCGGCGACAACGCCTCGTACAAGCGAACGGCCATCGAGGGCTTTCCGCAGACCTGGGTGGGAGGGTTCTGGGAATCGGCAGTCCACGCGGAGTTCCGCCGCGCGGGATTGCCCCTGCTGCTTTCCCCCTCCATCGTCGTCCACCACAGGCGGTCGTACGGATTTTTCGGGTTTCTGCGCCAGCGGTATCAGCATGGGATGCAATACGGGCGATGGATGTCCGCCCGCCTCGGTCCGGGCGGGCGGGTCATGCGGATCGTGCTCACCCCGGCTGTGCCTCCGCTCCTCCTGTTCCGGATCGGCGGCGAGGTGCGCCGGCGGGGGAGGCACGGCGATAAGCTGCTCCTGTCGTTGCCCATCCTCGTGGCGTTTCTGCTGTCATGGACGGCAGGAGAGTTGGTGGGATACTTGCGGGGACGAGCGGCATGATGGAGGCGGTGCCCGCGCTGTCGGTGATCGTGGCCGCGCCGGCCTCCTCACCAGATGTCCAGGGTTGTCTCGATCCCATTGTGCGCCAGTGCCGAGGTCAGCGGGCCGAGATCCTTGTGACATACAGCGCCGCCGACGATCCACCCCACGGGATCGGTGCGAACGGTGCCCGTATGACCTTCATGGATCTCCCCCCGACGGCGCCCCTACCGGCGCATCTGCGTGAGGCGATCACTCGCTCTGCAGGGAGCATCATCGCCGTCACCGAGGGAACCTGCGCGGTCAATG
>JBOGSE010000637.1:0-1174 GCA_050694895.1 bacterium
GTTCTCGCCGACAACTTCACGCTCTCCAGCGATCCCGACTCGTATCTCTTCCTCGAATACCATTCCAAGGCCAGCGGCAACTTCGGTGGGTACAGCGACCCCGAGATTGACAGGGTCCTGGAGGCTCAGCGCCGCGAACTCGATCCGGCCAAACGGGCGGCGCTGGTGCATGACGCGCAGATGCGTATTGCCAACAAAGCCTGGATCCTGACGACCGGCGATCCTATTTATGTGAGCCTGGCTTGGCCGTATGTGAAGGGGTTCAGGCACAACAACATCAACCAGTATCTGCCGCTAAAAAACGTCTGGCTCGACCGTTAGCGTCCTGACGCGGAGTGCCGCGGGTCGGCGATGCGTCCGTACCTGCTGAAGCGACTGATCCTGGCCCTGGTCGCGCTGCTGGGCCTGTCGCTGCTGGCGTTCGGGCTGATCCGCATCGTGCCGGGCGATTTTCTCATGGCGCAACTCGCCGAGTCCGGCAACATCGCCGACCTGGCGGCCGCCCGCGCGCAGTTGGGGCTTGACCGGCCGTTCCTCGTTCAGTACCTGTCGTGGCTCGCCGGAGTCGTGCGGGGGGACCTGGGGATCTCCTTCTGGTCCAAACGGCCCGTGAGCGCAGATCTGCTGGGTGCGCTGCCGGTCAGCGTCGAGCTGGCCGCACTCGCGATGGTGATCTCAATGGCCCTGGCGCTGCCCGCGGGCGCGATCGCCGCGGCGCGGCGCGGCGGTCTGGCAGATTATCTCGGGCGCATCCTGTCGTTTGCCGGTCTGTCGATCCCGCATTTCTGGATCGCAACGCTCGTGCTCCTCTATGGGTCGATCTGGTTCCGGTGGGTGCCGCCGCTCGGGTACATCTCGCCCCGCGTCTCGGCCGCGCAAAACCTGGAGCAGTTCATCGTCCCCGCGGTCATCCTCGGCATCCACCTCTCCGCCCGCAGCCTGCGGCTGGTGCGGTCGTCGCTGCTCGATGCGCTGAACGAGGACTACGTCCGGACGGCCTGGGCCAAGGGCCTGCCGGAGCGGCGCGTGGTCTGGGGCCACGCCTTTCGAAACTCACTGATCCCCATCCTGACGATCCTCGGCAGTCAATTCACCTATCTGCTCAGCGGTACGGTGATTATCGAGGACATCTTCTCCTTGTCCGGGATCGGCCGGTACGTGGTCGAGTCGATCA
>JBOGSE010000638.1:0-1905 GCA_050694895.1 bacterium
CTTGTTTAAATGTATAAGTGCGAGGGAATAGAAGGAGGCCTCCCACCTGGCAAAGAATAGCTGGGATCGGTCCGGCGAAGGATCGACTCAGAAACCAGATAGGAGGCACTATGCACACTGACTATATCGGATTTGATGTGCACAAAAGGACGATTAGTTTTTGCGTGAAAGACGCGGCGGGCCAGGTGCTGGAGCAAGGAGTGATTCCGGCGACGCGGGCGGCTGTGACCGCTTGGGCCAAGCGCCGGCCGCGTCCCTGGCGAGGGGCGCTGGAGGCGACGCTGTTCAGCGGGTGGGTCTACGATGAGCTCCGTCCCTACGCCGCGGAGCTGAAAGTCGCACATCCGGCAATGCTGAAGGCCATCACGGCGGCGAAGAAAAAGAATGACCGCGTGGACACCGACAAAATCACTGACCTGCTGCGCTGCAATCTGTTGCCGGAGTGCTACATGGCGCCCGGTTGGGTCCGGGAACAGCGACGCCTGCTGCGCTACCGCAACCGCGTGGTGCAACAGGCGGTGAGGCTCAAGAATCGCATCTCCGGCCTGCTGATGGAGGATGGCCAGGTCTATGACCAGCGGCGACTGCATGGCAAGCGGTATTTTTACGCCCTGCTGGAGCGGCTGCAGACGCCGGCTTCGATCTTGCAACTATTGCGGCTCAGCCGCGGGACGCTGGAACTGTTGCAGATGGCGGAGCGGCGCCTGATCCACCAACTGCGAAACGATCCACGCTTGCACCTGCGGGTCCGACTGCTCATGAGCATTCGCGGAGTGGGCGAAGTGCTGGCTTTGACCTGGGCCCTGGAGATCGCCGAGGTCCAGCGATTCAGTTCGATCCGGAAAGCCTGCAGCTATTGCGGATTGACCAGCGCCCAGCACAACTCCGCGGGCCAGGAACAGCGCGGGCCGATCTCCAAGCAGCGGAACCCGCACTTGCAGACGATTTTGATCGAAGCGGCCAAGCTGGCGCCGCGCTGGAACCCGGAATTGGCTGCCTTGCACCAGCGGGAACTGGCGCGCGGGAACCGCAATCGCGCCACGCTGGCCGTGGCCCGCAAATTAGTTGCTTATCTGATGGCGGTGGACCGCTCGGGCCAGCCCTTCCAGCCGCGCTCGGCAGTGGCCGGCGCTGCGACGGTACCCACAGAGGCGGGCCCTGCGGGCCCGGAGTTTTCTCAGGCAGGAGGAAATCTATCGATCCGATGACGCCGCAGGCTGGATTCCGGAAGGGCGCAGAGCGCGCCCCTCCAGCCCATCGTCTCGATGAGTTTCCGTTGGCTATTCCTCGGCGGGTTGCTCTCCAGCAGCGCCCGCCTCCGCTTTTCACCAACGGAAGCGAGTTTAACAAAAACGGAGCCGTGATGGACGAGTCCAACCCGCTCCCGCCGGTCCTCGCCGATGCCTGTCTGTGCCATGGAGGTCGCCTCCAGATGCATCCAGGGACTTGTTTCGAGGCCGGCGGGTTGCACAAACTTAATCTTCTGCCGAGTCCCCACGAGGGGATGATGCACGCAAATGAATGTCTGGCACGGTTGGCCGATTGGCCGTTGCCTCACGACTGAGATGAAAAAGCGTGGCGATTGGCTCGCTCCAAGGGCTTCGTCCAAAACCAAGGCGCCGGCAGGTATGGTGGGAGGGGATAACTCCGTCTATCCCTTGACTTCACTTATCATGAATGACAGCCATGATAGGATAATCTCTATGGGCTATTTTTTTAGCATTCTAAAATAGCCCATCTGGGCCGGGCGCTTGGGACGCCCTGCTCCGAGCTCTTTGACAAATGAATATGAAGTGTTAGCAAAAAAGCGTGCTAACGCTGAACTCGCTGAGCTATTGGGACTTAACTGCCAAAAAACAGTGTTAGCAGTTAGCACGCCGGGGGCGGCGCTGGCGGCCGTGGCGC
>JBOGSE010000639.1:0-5938 GCA_050694895.1 bacterium
GCTACGTACTGCGCGAGATGGATCTCCTCACTCTCGCCTGGCCCGACAAGGATCTGGCGCAACTTGCGGCGATGGCCGAGGATGCCGGCATCGCGCTGCCGCTCGTGGGGTATGTACGCGAGCTCATCAGTGGGGTGACCCGGGAGGATCTCAGGCGCCTGTGTAGCGACGAGCCGCCACGATGACGATGCAGACGGTCACTGCGCGTGACGAACTTTCGAGAACGAGCCCGCGGACCGAATCTCCGCGGGCGCACATGTAGATGCGCGCACAGGCGTCGAGGACGCTCGAATACGGGTCTGACCTGATCGTCGATCTCTTGAAAGCCTACGAGATCGAATACGCCGCGCTCAATCCCGGTGCGACGTTTCGAGGGTTGCACGACTCCATCGTGAACTACGGCGGGAACCGCACGCCGCAGATCATCCTGTGCTGTCACGAAGAGATCGCGGTCGCGGTCGCGCACGGATACGGGAAGGCCAAGGGGCGGCCGATGGCGGCGATCGTGCACGACGTCGTCGGCCTGCTGCACGCGCAGATGGCCACCTACATCGCCTGGCTGGATCGGGCGCCGCTGCTGATGCTCGGCGCGACCGGTCCGATGGCCGTCGAGCAACGGCGCCCCTGGATCGACTGGATCCACACCGCCCTGGTCCAGGGGCAGGCAGTGCGCGACTACGTCAAGTGGGACGATCAGCCCGCGAGCCTGCAGAGCATCGTCGAATCGTTCATCCGCGCGCACCGGGTTGCGACCACCGATCCGCAGGGGCCGATCTACCTGTGCTTCGACGCCGCGCTTCAGGAGCAGCGGGTCAGTGAACCGGTGACGATCCCTGAGCTGGCGCGGCTTGCGACTCCCGCGCCCGCGCAGGCTGACCCCGCGGCGCTGGAGACCGCGGCTCACTGGCTGGCTACCGCCGAGCATCCGGTGGTGCTCGCCGATTACGTGGGGCGGCGCGCCGAAGGTGTCCGGGTGCTCGTTGATCTCGCCGAGGCGCTTGCGCTGCCGGTGGTCGATGTGGGGAGCCGGTTCAACTTCCCTAACACGCATCCGCTCGACCTCACCGGCGCGCAGGACGACCTGCTGCCCGAGGCCGATGTCGTCCTGGCTCTTGACGTGTTTGACCTACAAAAGGCGACGGGCACGGTCGACCGGACCACGCGCCTGGCGCGCTCGCTGATTGGCGCGAACACGAAGGTCATCCACATCTCACTGAACGATCTCATGGTCCGCAGCTGGATTCACGAGCAGGGCCGGCTGCAGCCAGTAGATCTGGCCATCGCCGCGGATACCGTCGTGGCGCTCCCCGCGCTGGCCGCACGCTGCCGGCGGCTGGCCGAGGGAGATGCGGAGCATCGCCGGACGCGATACGCACGCTTCGAAGCCCGGCACCGGAGGCTGCGCGATGCATCGCGCGAGGAGGCGGAGCGGGGGCGGGACTCGCGCCCGATCTCCATGGCGCACCTGGCGAACACCCTGTGGTCCGTGGTGCGCGACGAGCCGTGGACGCTGGTCAACCGGACGCTGCGCGGCTGGACGCGCCGGCTGTGGGAGTGGACCGATCCTTCGCAATACGTGGGAGCCTTGATGGGCGGCGGTGTCGGATACGGGATCGGCCACGCCCTCGGCGCGACACTGGCGCGTCAAGGCAGCGGTGCGCTGTGCATCGACATGCAGCCCGACGGCGATCTGCTCTACACACCCAGCGCCCTGTGGACGCTGGCGCACCACCGCGTGCCGCTGCTCATCGTCATGTTCAATAACCGCTCCTACTACAACGATGAAGACCATCAGATCCTGATGGCCAAGAGCCGCGGCCGGTCGGTGGAGAACGCGGGCATTGGTCTGCAGATTCGAGATCCTTCGGTGGACTTCGCCAGGCTGGCACGCTCGTTCGGCATTCACGGCGAAGGCCCGATCGAAGATCCCGCCGATCTGCGGCCGGCTCTGGAGCGCGCGGTCCGGTATGTGAGGCAGGAGAAGCGGGCCGCCCTGGTGGACGTCATCACGGAATCGCGCTGAGCGCGGGGGAGGGCTGTGAGATGGCGCAGCGAGAGGTGCAGGTGGCCGCGCGCGCGGAAGGCCTGCGCGAGCTGCTGGCGGTCGCGTGCAACATCCTGGCCATGGAAGGCCACACGGACATCAGTCTGGGCCACGCGTCGCTGCGCGAGCCGGGAGCCACCGAGTACTGGATGAAGGCCGCGGGGTTCGGGCTGGAAGAGGTGACCGCAGACGACATGGTCCTGCTGGACCTTGATGGGAACAAACTTTGGGGCGACCGCCGGCCTCACAATGAGACTCCCATTCACGCCGAGATCTATCGGGTCCGTCCGGATGTCTGCGCGGTCGTGCACACTCACCCGCCCTATGCCACGGCGCTGTCGGCCACGGCCGAGCCGCTGCGGCCGGTCAGCCACGAGGGCGTGCTGTTTCCAACGCTGCCGCGATTCGTGCAGACCACGGACCTGATCATCACCCGCGATCAGGGACGGGGGGTCGCAGAGGCGCTGGGGCCGCACAACGCGGTCCTCCTGAAGAACCACGGCGCCGTCACGGCCGCGGCGAGCATCGAGGAGGCCGTGCTCTTCGCCATCTTCCTCGAGCGGGCCGCGATCATGCAGTCGCTGGCCGCCTCGTTCGGGCGGTTCGAGTGGACCGATCCGGAGGAAGCCGCCGCGAAACGCAGGCGTATCTACAGTCCGGGGCACGTGCAGAACTTCTGGGCCTACTACCGTCGCAAACTGGAGCGGCAGCGGCGGCCATCGACGTGAACGCTGTCGCACACGGCGTATCGCGGTGGGTCCCTCGACCCGACCGCGCGAATGCCGGCATGTGGGCGATCGCCGCCGGGCATGCGACTACCCATGCGTATTCGGCGGCGTTCTATCTGATGCTGCCGTTCATTGCCAGAGAGTTGGGATTGACCTATAGCCAGCTCGGGCTGTTTCTCTCACTGCGTCAGTTCATGAGCATGCTTGTGAACCTGCCGGCCGGCATGATCGTGGACACGATCGGCAAGCGCAATCTCCTCATGGCTGTGGCGATGGTCTGGACAGCCATTCCCTACCTTATCGTCGCCGCGACATCACACTACGGCCTCATTCTGCTCGCCATGGCTCTGGTCGGCATCGGGATGTTTCTGTGGCACCCCGCGGCGATCACGTCGATCTCGGAGATGTATCCGCACCGGCGGGGCTATGGCCTGGCCCTGCATGAGGTGGGTGCCAACCTCGGGGATACCCTGGCCCCCCTGGCGGCCGGCTTCCTCTTGGGATATCTCACCTGGCGCCAGGTGCTCACGCTCAACGTGGCGGTCGGGCTCATCCTCATGCTGATCATTTTGCGGGCGGTCTCGCACGCTAACCGCGCGCGGCCGATTCAGATCTCCCGCGGCGTGTCATTCCGAGAGTACCTCGAGGGGTTACGGGTGCTCTTCCACAACGCCAACCTGATGATCCTGGCGCTGGTCTCGGGCGTGCGATCGTTGACCCAGCAGGGCCTGACGATCTTTCTTCCTCTCTACCTGGTCAACGAGCTCCATCTGCCGACCGCTCTGCTCGGCATCTACCTCACGGTCGTCCAGGCGTCGGGGATGATCGCGACGCCCATCGCCGGCTCCCTCTCCGACCGCATCGGACCGAAGCGTGTCGCCACGGCGGGCATGTTCACCTCCAGCCTGATCATGTTGGGCTTTGCCGCGGTCGACCTGGGGTCGGCGTTTGTTGCGGCGCTCGCGCTGCTGGGATTCTTCGTATACTCGATGCGCCCGGCGATCTTCCGCTGGGCGATCGGCGTCGTGCCGCGGCAATATGAGGGCACGACCGTGGGCACCCTGTTTACGACCCAGGCGCTGTTCTCGACGTTGATGCCGTTGATTGGCGGCGCGATCGCGGATCGCTACGGCCTGCTTGCCGTCTTTTACTTCATCGCGGGAACGGTTCTGGTGGCCAACCTGGCCATCTTTGCCGTGCCCGACCTCCGGCGTCCGGTCGCCGCCACAGAGACCGCTGGGGGAGTCAAATGATGCGACGCGCGTCTGCCCGCCACAATGCCCCTCGCCTCCTCCTCCGCCGGAAGCCCGAACCACCGGAGCCGATTGTGCAGCTCGGCCACCTTCCCGATGACGATGATGCCCGGCGGCTGGAGTGAGGCCTCTTCCGTCAGGGCTGCGATAGTCGCGATCGTTCCGGTGACGGTTCGCTGCAACGGCGATGTCCCATCCGTCACCACTGCGGCTGGGGTCGTAGGATCCGCGCCATGCGCCATGAGCCGCCGGGTGATCTCACGCAGCCTGTGAAGCCCCATGAGCACCACGAGGGTCGGCAGGCGAGATAAGGCTTCCCAGTCCAGGTCTGAGGCGCCATCGCATTCGTGGCCCGTAACCACCGCGAATGCGGAGGCGTACCGCCGGTGGGTAACGGGAATCCCGGCGAATGCCGGCACGGCCACCGCCGACGTCACGCCCGGTATGATCTCGAAGGGGATCCCCGCGGCGTGGAGCGCCTCGCACTCCTCACCACCCCGGCCGAAGACAAATGGATCACCGCCTTTGAGCCGCACGACCGTCGCGCCGGCGCGTGCCCGGCCAACCAGCAGGGCATTGATCGTGTCCTGCGAGACCCCATGCCCGCCGCCCCGCTTGCCCACGCAGATGCGCTCCGACCCGAACGGCGCCTCTTCCACCAGGGCAGGATTCACCAGCGCGTCATACATGACGACATCCGCACTCCGGAGCTTTTGCAGCCCCTTCACCGTGATGAGCCCGGGATCCCCGGGACCGGCCCCGATCAGGTAGACGATGCCGCCGCGTCTTGCTCTCAGCGGTCTAGACACCGCGGACCATCTCCTTCCGTTCTGCGTCGTCCAACAGATCACGCATGCGCCGGCGTGCCCCTTCGACGTCACCGCGTCGAATGGACTCGAGGGCATCGGAGTCCACAATCCGATACCAGAGCGATGTGCGGGCGGCGAAGCCCGGGACACGCGCCGCCACCTCTGCCCGCAGGTGGCCAAGCAGATCGAGGAAGACGGCGAACTCATGGCCGATCAGCGCGGCGAGTCGCTCACGCAGCCGGACGGCGAGGGCGGGGCTTTTGCCCCCCGTGGAAATGGCAATGGTGAGATCCCCCTGCCTGTAGATGGCGGGAGCGATGAAGGTACAGTGCGGCAGATCATCGACGGCATTGACGGGGATGCCTCGTCGCTCGGCTTCCTCCCAGATCACGTGGTTGAACGCGCGATCGTCAGATGCTGCGATCGCAAGGAACATTCCCTCGAGGTCGCCGGTCTGGTAAGGCCGGCGTTTGAGGCGAATCACTCCCTGGACCGCCAGATCTTCCAGCGGGCGCGTGGCCTGCGCGCTCACCACGGTCACGCGCGCACCGGTTTCGAGCAGCCCGGTCACTTTCTGTTCGGCGAGCGTGCCGCCGCCAATCACGACGCACGGCCGGCCTTCCAGATTGAGATAGATCGGGTAGAAGGTCGTCATGCGCTAGGCTCCTTCCGTGGCCGCACCGCGCATCATCGCGGCCTCGTCCAGCAGCCGCTCAAGAAGGCTGTAGCTCTCCTTCTTGCGGAAGTTCAGACACGAGATGGAAATGGCGCGCCACAGGACTCCCGTGGAGATGTGTGCGTCCACGGAGGCGCCCAAGGGCGGGATCTGCACACCCAGGGCCCTGGCCATGAAGACCGCGGCCCGCATGCCAGAGCGGTTGACATAGCATTTGGTCAGAGCCCGGCGATTGTGCAGCAGGGTGACGCCCTCCTGCCGCTGACGCAGGGTCACCGTCACACGGGATTTGGGGACCGAGATGACCTGCTCGGCGTACTCCAGCGCGTGTCTGCGGCTGATCGACATAGCGTCTCGTCTCCTAGACAGCACACTCACCCTCACCGCGCTCCACCTTGAAGGGCATGTCCTTGCCCCAGTCCATGTAC
>JBOGSE010000640.1:0-1239 GCA_050694895.1 bacterium
TGTACACGAGCCCTCCGCCGGTGATGTTCCATGAGCGCGCGCCCTGGGGATGAATCTTCCCTGCGCCGTCCATGGTCACCAGCCGCAAATGGAGCAGGTATGCGTTGGACGCCGTCGGAAAATCCGAAGCCACGGCGGGATCGAGCGTGCGCGCATCGCCGACCATGTAGATGCGCAACACGGAGTCGCCGGCCGGCCCCGCGCTGACGGCAAGACCGGACACAGCGACCGTCAGCCCGATCAGTGCCGCCGCCGCGATCCGCGCAACCTGTCCGCTCATCTGGCTCATCCTCCCCGCGAGTGTGCTGATGCCACCTGCCTGACTGAGGCATCGTCGGTCAACCCGTCCCGAACCGTGCGCATATACGCCAGGACGTCGGCCATCGGCAGCACGTCGCCGTAGCGGGTGTAGATATCCCACAGGGCAACCTTGTGGCTGGTGGGACCCCGGTCGCAGACGCATTCGATGGGGACACCGACGCGAAAGCCAAAGCTAAACGCATCGACAACCGTTGCCCGCACACAGCCGCTGGTGACTGCACCCGTCACGATGACGGTATCGACGTTGTGGAAGACAAACTGGCTGACCAGATTTGTGCCGTGAAATGCGCTCGGAGCAGTTTTTACCACCACGGATTCGGTCGGCAGCGGCTGGAGCTCAGGAACGATCTGGTACGCCTCGGGGCGCGCCATGATGGGATGCACCCTGCCGGTGCCCTTCCAGCGGCCCCGCTCGGCGGCATTCCTGGCCCGGTCGGCACGCGAGTAGAGCACCGGCATCCCGCTCGCGCGTGCCTGTGCAAGCAGTCCTTTGATGGCCGTGACCGTCTGTGGTGCGCCGGGGCTGGCGTACGGGTACGCAGGATCGACGAAAGCCGTGTACATGTCGACGACGAGCAGCGCGGGCCTGTGACCAAACCCGGCGATGCCGCCCCACCCGCCGCGCTCATAGAGAGCGCGTTCTTCGGGTGAAACAACATCATCCCAGATGACCATCGGCGTTAACGCCTAGTTCTCTGGCCAGGTCGCTGATTTCCTGCCACAGATCGGCGGGGATGCGCAGTCCCTCTGACTGGCTGACAGACCTGCGGCGCGCGCTGCCTTCGCCCGGGAGCAGAATCTCATCGACCCCAGGACGCATCGGACCGGCCTTGATCTCGTGCGTCAGGCCGGCCAGGCTCTCATCGTAGTCATCCATAGGCAGGAAGGCATCGACCCGGATGGCGCCCACGAAATTCG
>JBOGSE010000641.1:0-1764 GCA_050694895.1 bacterium
ATGCCCGTTGCCGTGCCTCGGATTCCTGCTCTGCCAATGGCCAAGCCCAAGCCGATCTTGGAACCCGACGCGGTCCCTCGGGCGTGAACCCGGCCGACCCCGGACGCACTCGGGATGGCGCCCCCGGCCGGGTGCACCGCGATGGTGAACGAGGCGTACGCCAAACTCTGGTCGTTGTTGAAGATCCCAGGATCTTCGGTCGCCGCCGTCAGCGCCCGCTCTGCCGTCTCTAGGCAGCAGTTGGTCGTCGGTGTCCCGGCGATCCCTGACGTCTTCTGACGCGGTGGACTCGGCGAGTAGTTCGTCGGCGACGTGTTGCCCCACGTATCGTCGTCGGCCTCTTCGCCGTTCGTGCAGACACCGGCAATGAAGAGGTAGTCCTTGCTCCCACCGGTCGGCGTGATCGCCGGACAGTCGGGGTCAAGAGTCGCACCCGCCGACGCGGTCGTGGCCTCAGGGACTTGAGTCGCCGGTGTCTCGGCTCCTGAGACCTGATAGACGATGCAAGCGCCCTTTTCGGCTGCGCTCAGGCCGAGGATGAAGGTCGTGCCCTCAGTCCCATCCTCCAGATGGTAGGCACCCTTGACGCCCAGGACCCCGCCCGTGTTGTCCTGCGCGAAGAACTGGGTGTAGCCCGTCGGCCACGTCATCGTGATGCCGTTGCCGTCGTGGCCGGCGATGGCGATCGTGAGGCGCCCGCTCACACCCGCAGGACGGTTGACCGTCCAGGAATTGCTGTCGGTCGAGATGATGGTTTCGCTTACAGCCCCTACGACGGGCGAGGCCATCTAGTTCAGGCCTTCGGGGCCTGGCACTACCCGGTCTTTGGAGGTTCCGTCCACACGCCGTCCCCCGTGCGGCACATTCGCCCGCCGAAGGCGCCCGAGTCGTCGACGCACGCTACGATGCCTGGGGCCAGGTGGCTCGCGAAGACTCTCGCGATAGCGATGGGTTCCTTGCCACCGCCTCCACAAGCGAGATTACCGTGGCCATCGTTCTCCGGACCATCCGCGTCCCACCACAAGATCGCCTCACCGGCCTCATTGCCGGGGGAGTAGTACGCCTTATTGCACTCGCCCCGGGTCAGGTTGAGGAACGCGAACTCAGCATCCGTCGCCGCATCGAGGAAGTGGAGGCCCCCGGGATGCATAGTGGTGAAGTGCGGGAAGTGGTCGCTCCCATCGAATATCGCCCCTCCGTGCCCGATCGTGCCACATGCGGCTCCAGTTTGGAGCGCACCGGGACCCGGGGGATTACCGTCCGACGTCTCAGGTCCATCGCCCTTGTCGTTCACGATTACATATGGGCTGCCGTTGGACTGCGTAAGACCGTCGATCCGCTCGAACTCGACGTAAGCAAGCACGCTCGGCACGGTGTCCATGTACTCCATGAACGCGCACGAGTAGGCCTCACGGTCACCGAAGTCCCATCCGGGGTTGGCCGGGACGAATGGAACTGAGTCGAACGTGAATCGAACACCACTCCCAAGCTTCTGCTCGAACATGATCTTGACTGGATCACGCGGAGCTGGGTCGAGACCAGGAACAGCCACCGCGGCCCCACCACCGACGAGCACCA
Organism: bacterium; assembly: GCA_050694895.1. Classification (GTDB taxonomy): domain Bacteria; phylum Sysuimicrobiota; class Sysuimicrobiia; order Sysuimicrobiales; family Humicultoraceae; genus JBQTJP01. Next base: position 1,579 of record JBOGSE010000641.1, read on the forward strand.
GCGCGGATGCGAACACCAGGGCACGTATCATGCCGATCCTTTCCTTAATTTCCAAAGACATCGAGGTCTCCGGCGTTGATCTGGAACTGCCCCTGCGCACCGAAGTTCGTTACCACTACCTTGCGCCATATGGCGCTCCCCACGGCCGTGATATCGACCGCGGCGCCGCCGGAGGTCGTGGCCACC
>JBOGSE010000642.1:0-5792 GCA_050694895.1 bacterium
CCACGTAGCGGAAGAGCGTCGTGACGACCCGTGGGGATATCGGTGGGGTCCCCAGGGCGAGGGATCGGATCGCCGCGACCAGGTCGTCGAGGGAGGCGTCCTGGAGGATGCAGCCGGATGCGCCCGCACGCACGCATTCGATGATGGCCTGGTCGTTGTCTGCGACCCCGAACACGAGGATCTTGGCAAGTGGAATGCGCTGGCGCAGGTCCGTCATGAGCGCCGGCCCATCCTGATGCGAGGTCTCAAAATCGTAGAGCAGAATGTGATCTCCCTGAATCGGCTGGGAGAGGACTACCCGGGCGTTGTCGAACGTGCCGACCACCAGTATGCCAGACTGCCAGCTCAGCAAGTCCCTGATCCCTTCGCGAATCAGGCTGCTGATGTGGATGATCCCAACGATTGTGGGTTCGTCCATGAGTTGAGCATATCCGCCCTCACGGAAGAGTCTGTACGCAGACACACATTGAGGATGCCTGCCGCCGAGCGAGGGGCTCGGTCGAGCGTTGTGAAAGCAACGTGGGACCCCGGCAACACCGGAGTCCCACGTGTGGTGCGTTGGGGGTTACAGGTTCACTCGACTATCGGACACCCCTGTCGCCCAGTACCGTGACCGGCGGGGCCGGAGGGATCTCCAGCGTCATCGGAGGCCGGCCAACGTCCACGACAGGCGGGCTCTGCTGGATGTTCTCAAAGATGCGGAGTTCCTGAGCCATTGCCGGACCGGTGAGTGCCAGCGCCAGAGCAAACAGAACAGGTACCGCGATGATCCAACGCATTGCCTTCACTCTCCCTTCTACAGTTCTCAACCGGCTCACCCCATTACAGGGTTACCGAACGTCCCGATCATCGAGCTGTTCGCTGCCAGGAGTCGGCAGATATATCGTCGAGTCCTGTGCCAGCACCGGCGCCGTCAAAAAGAGCGACGCCACGACCAGCAGGGCTGCGATTGCGGTTACGAGGCGCATCGATGTGGTCACCTCCCTCTCTTGTTGATCTGACGTCATGTTAGGAGAAGGGCGCATGTCCCGCCACAGACGTGGGTACTCAAAAGGGTCGCCGCGTGTACTGGTACCGCGGTACTGGGCTACCCGCAGCAGTTAGTGCTTTGTCGACCGGAGTGTGCGGATGACCTCGAGGCGGTTACGCAGGTTCAGCTTCTGCAGGACTTGATGCACGTAGTTCTTGACCGTCTGAGGCTGGAGATAGAGCTTCTGCGCGATCGCCTTGTTGTCCAACCCTTCGGCCATCAACTGCAGGATCTGCTCTTCGCGTGCGGTGAGTGGCGTGACCGGCGGGCGCTCACCATCCGTTTGCTGCAACCCGGCCACATAGCTGAACAGAGCGGTCACAACCTTAGGTGAGGACGACGGCACGCCGCGCGAGACGGAGTGGATCGCGGCCAGCAGGTCGTCCAGGGATACGTCGTCGAGTATGCATCCGGACGCACCCGCGCGCACACACTCAAGAATCGCCTGGACATCGTCGGTTACCCCGAACAGGAGAACCTTCGCCTGCGGGATGCGCTCCCGGAGCTCGTGCATCAGCGCCGGCCCGTCTTGATGGGACGTCCCAAGATCATAGAGCAGCACATGCTCCCCCTGCAGCGGATGATCGAGGGCTTCGCGGGCGTTACCGAAAACGCCGGTCACACGCACGCCCGGCTGCTTGTTCAGCAGGTCGCCGATCCCGTCTCGAACGAGCTGGCCGCTGTGGACAATACCAACCGCTATGAATTCATCCACCGGCTGACTACCTCCCTTAGGTGCCCACCTGGAAGAACGCGTCATCCGGCCGATTTAGTCCGCCAGTACCGGGGCCAAGACCGTTCCCCAGTACTTTAGTACCAGCACGCTCGCCATGGTTACAGTACCCGCGTTTGTAGCCAGGAACGCCGCCCTCTCCTATCTTGAATACACAAGGAGGAGGGACAAGACGGTGAGCGAGCCTACACATGTTACGAGGGACACGTTTGAAGCGGAGGTATTGAGGGCCGAGGTGCCGGTGCTGGCCGATTTCTGGGCAGAATGGTGCGGGCCGTGCCGGATGATCGCCCCGATCGTCGAGGACCTGGCCCGCGAGTACGCCGGACGGGTGAAGGTGGCGAAGGTGGACGTCGACGAAAACCCGCAACTCGCGGTCGAGTATGGCATCATGAGCATCCCGACGCTGGGGTTGTTCTGGCACGGGAAGCTGGTAGACCGGTTCATTGGGTACATGCCGACGGCGCAATTGAAGCAAAGGCTCGAGGCCGCCCTAAACGCGCACACCCTCACGGTAGGGGTCAGCTAGTCGCTGGGCCCTACCAGGCTTGGGAAGGACAATCCGTACCAGTACTTCGTTGGATCGCTTTCAGTACTCCCGTTTCTGGCCCCTTTGACTTCCTTTAGATATCTTAACCACAGTCGCAGAAATCCGCCTGCGGCATTCGGACGAAGTGGATGATCGGGGGGAATTGTCGTGGTGGAAACGTTGATCGGGATTGTGGCCATCGGCGCCATGACACTCCTCGGTGTCCCCCTGGCACATCTCAGGCAAAGTCGCGGAACCCCCTGGGGCCGGAGGTCACAGTGATCAAGATCACACCCCGCGTGTGACCGCCGCCGCCGACCCGGTCAGGGGCTTGGAGTAGGTTGAAGGTGAGGGAAACGATAGCCAGGCTCAAGGAGGGGTCGTCGTGGAGCGAATCGGCAATCGCGTAATCGGCGGGCTGGTGGCGGTCTGGTGGACACTATTCCTGTGGCTGGCGTTTATCTCGGTCGTTGGATCACGAGTTTGATCGCGGGGCTTCGCGGGGTTGCCCTTCGGCAAGTAGCGCGGTTGCCGCGGCGTCGACCCACCAGATAAGCGCACCCTGCTGTGGCCGCACGCGCGCGGCCGGTAGGTCTCTTTTAGCCTCGCTCCCCAGCGTTTTCCTGAGTACCTCCGCTTTGTCCGCCCCCAAGACGAGAAACCATACGGCCGCGGCGTGGTTGATCATGGGAAGCGTCAACGTCAATCGCGCGGAGGGCTCCACGGGCGCCCGAACCGGGATGACCCAGCGGCTGCGTTCCTCCAGTGCCGGCGAGCCGGGGAACAGAGACGCCGTATGGCCATCCGGGCCCAACCCCAGGAGGACGAGATCGAACCCGCGCACGCGCCCGCGAAAGTGTGCCCGGAGCGTCGCCTCGTACCGGCGCGCGGCCTCGTCGGCATCGGCGAGGGCCGTCGGCATCGGATGGACATTCTCCGGAACGATCGCAATGTGGTCCAGCCATTCCTCTTTCGCCATGCGATAGTTGCTCCGCGGATCGTCTGCCGGCACGTAACGCTCATCACCCCAGAAGATGTGCACCGTCTCCCAGGGCAGCGCATCCCGGTAAGCCGACCCGAGCAGACGATACAGCGCGCGCGGGGTATTTCCCCCAGGCAGTGCGACAGAGCAGAGTCCCGCGCCTGCCGCGGCAGCCCGCAGCGTGCCCACCAGCGCGCGCGCGACCGCGTGGGTGAGCGCACTCGCATCGGAAAAGACGCGAACCTCGCCCCTCAGGCCGGATTCCACCGCTGACCGTCTTTGGCCAGGAGTTGCTCGGCGGCTGGCGGACCCCATGTGCCCGCCGGATAGAACTCGACCCGTGGTGGCTTCTCCAGTACCGGCGTGTAGAGCCGCCAGGCTGTCTCGACCTCGTCCGCCCGGACGAAGAGCGTCTGATCGCCGGTAAGAACATCAAGGAGCAACGTATCATACGCATCCGCGAGCGGCGAGAACGCCTCAGCATAGCGGAAATCCAGGCGCTGCGCCTGCAGGGCGATCTCCTGGCCGGGGGCTTTCACCTCAAACCACAACTCGAACCCTTCGTCGGGTTGAATGGTGATGGCGAGGACATTGGGCTGGATGTCATTGGAGTCCCGGATCGATGGAAAGAGTGAGACCGGAGGCCGCCGGAACGTGACAATGATCTGCGTGAGCCGGCGTGCCAGCCGCTTGCCGGCCCGCACATAGAAAGGAACGCCGTGCCAGCGCCAGTTCTCGATCTGGAAGCGTAGCGCGGCGTACGTCTCGGTCTGCGAGTCCGGTGCCACTGCCGGCTCCTGCCGGTAGCCGGGAGCATCGCTCCCGTCGATCCGGCCCGCCGTGTATTGACCGAAGATGATGCCGGTGCGCTCGATCGGCGCTACCGCCTGGAGCACCTTGACCTTCTCGTTGCGGATCGGATCGGCGTCGAACGATCCAGGGATCTCCATGGCCACCAGCGTCAGCAGCTGGGTGACGTGGTTCTGCACCACGTCGCGCAAGGCTCCGGCATGGTCGTAGTACCCCGCGCGGCCCTCGATGCCGATCTCTTCGGCCACGGTGATCTGCACGTGGTCCACACGGTCCCGGTTCCACAGGGTCTCAAAGATGGGGTTGGCAAACCTAAAGACCAGCAGGTTCTGGACCGTCTCCTTTCCCAGGTAGTGGTCGATACGGTAGACCTGCGACTCATCAAAGTGCTGATGCACGAGTTTGTTGAGCTCCTGAGCGGAGGCCAGATCACGGCCGAACGGCTTTTCCAGCACGATTCGGGTCCAGCCGGTACTGCGGTTCAGTTTGGCCTGGCCGAGACCGTTGATCGTCCCGGGGACGGCCTCGGGGGGCAGCGCAAGATAGAAGATGCGGGTGCCGGGCAGGCCGGCCTCGCGTTCGATGGCCTCGATCCGGCTCCCCAGGACCCTGTAGTCGGCGACCTTGCCTGTGGGGATGGCCTGATAGTAGAGACGTTCGTCGCACCAGCGCGCGGTCTGATCGTCGGGCGCTCCCCCGGCTTCTGTTATCGCCTCCCTGGCCCACGCCCTGAAGCTGTGATCCCCCTGCTCCTTGCTTCGAGCCGCACCCAGGATCCGCGTCCGCTCATGCAGCAGCCCCTGCATCGCCAGCCGCGCGAGCGCCGGGAGCAGTTTGCGCCGCATGAGGTCTCCGGTCGCGCCGAGGATGACGATCAGGCATGGTTCGGGGGTAGCGTAGGCACCCGTCATGACGTCGACTTCACTGCGTGCCCGCCGAACTGCTGCCGAAGCGCCGCCAGCAGTTTGTCGCTGAACGGCTCGGCCTCGCGCGATCGGAACCGCCGCTCCAGCGACTGGCTGATCACGGGGATGGCAATCTCGAGATCGAGGGCCTCCATGACGGTCCAGCGTCCCTCTCCGCTGTCCTGCACGTAGGCCGCGATGCCGTCGAGCCTGGGGTTCCCGGCGAGCGCGCGCGCGGCCAGATCGAGCAGCCAGGACCGCACCACGCTGCCATACCGCCACATCTCCGCGATCTGCGAAAGGTCGAGATCGAAGGCGGTCTTGCGTTGCATCAGCGCAAACCCTTCGGCATAGGCCTGCATCATCCCGTATTCGATGCCGTTGTGGATCATCTTGACGAAATGACCCGCGCCGCTCGGCCCCACGTACCCCCAGCCGCGGTCGGCCGCGGGTGCCAGCGCCTGAAAGATCGACGTCAGCCGCTCGACGGTCGGACGGTCGCCGCCGATCATCAGGCAGTAGCCTTCGCGTAGACCCCAGACGCCGCCGCTCGTCCCCACGTCGATGAAGTGGATGCCGTGTTCGGCCAGACGTGTCCCGCGGCGCATCGAGTCCTTGTAGTACGAATTGCCTCCGTCAATGATCGCGTCGGCCTCCTGCAGGTGTGGGAGAAGGCCGTCGATGGTCTCATCCACAGGGCCGCCGGACGGGACCATGAGCCAGATGACGCGGGGCGGGGCCAGCTGCCGGGCCACATCGGCCAGTGAGGTCGCCCCCGCGCCGCCAAGACCGACGACCCGCTG
>JBOGSE010000643.1:0-2042 GCA_050694895.1 bacterium
TTCTCCCCGGCCTCGTCGCGTCGGCGTTTTCGCTCGGGTTTCGCCCGGCATCCCTCGCCCGACTGCAGATGGCAAAGGGACCGGGGCGCCCTTTTTGCGCCGGATGGTCCTTTGTGTCCGAGTGCCCCGTGCGAGCCGATTGGGTCGGGGAATTTCGGAGGAAGTAGTCAATGTTGACTATCCGCGGATCCGCAGATTTAAGGTAGCAAAAGTTGCGGACCCGGGGGACAATTGCCTAGTTGCCTAGTTCTCCTCGGGGGCGGGCAGCTGCTTCGCTGTCAGGCTATTTTGGCTGGCGCTCAACCTCCGAGGGAGGGCGACGGGTAAGGGGCCGGGCGCGGAGCGGCTCGGGGGAATGCAGCGCTGACGTTTCGAGGGCGCGCGCCTCTGGGGCGTGGCGTGCGGCCTGACCGGCCGACGACGTCCCTTTCACCACCTATTTCCAGGCCGAACGTTGCTTCGTGTTCAGGGGGGATCTTTGCGTCGGGGGGCAGGGAGGTCCGGGGGATGAGCGCATCAGACGGTAACGGCTTCAGCTTCGAGTTCGAACCAAAGCGACCTCGCGGGAGGAAGCGCCCGCCGGGGCCGAGCGTGCGGGGAACGCAGGCGCCCCCGTCCGGCAGCCGGCACCGGCGGAACAGGCTGGCCCTGCTGCTCGTCGGGTTGATGCTCGCGCTGTTCGGGGCCGCACTAGCCACCGCGGTGGGAGGCACCTCTCCGACACTGGCGACGGACAAAACGGATTACGCGCCGGGAGAGGTGGTTCACATCACCGGCTCGGGCTTCAATGCTGGGGAGTCGTATGCCCTTCCGGTGAAGCGCCCCGACGGCAGCATCGTGACAATCGACCCGGACACCCACGCGGTGACGCCGAACCACTGGGACGTAGTGACGGCCGACGCGGACGGGAGCCTTGCCTACGACTACCAGCTCGACGGCATCGAGGGACCGTACGAGGCGAGGGCCTACCCCGCCGACTGGGGAGGGGACTGGAATGACTCGTCCCTTTCGAGCGTCGGGTTCACGGATACGCCAACCAAGATCACGGCGAAACAGCACGAAGGGCAGCTCAGCACGGGTGCATACACCTCGGGAAACATCACTGAGTACGCCGAGGGCGACACCATCAACTTTCGCTTCCGGCTCGCGGCGACCCATGGGCCCACCAGTGGGAGTCTCGAGGTCCGCTTCAGTGGGGTCGAGGCCACCTGCACCTTCTTCGACCCAACCTTTGTGCTCGGAAGCATCGATGCAGTCTCGGGAGCCCAGCCAACCGTTGTCGTGTCGAGCGGGCCAACCGCCTCGGGCACGGAATGGGTCGTGGTCCTGAACATCAATTACGCCTCGAGCTTTGGTCACGACGACCCGGCCTCCGAAGCGACCGTCAACTACACGCTGACTCTCTCGGACGAAGCGGGCGAATGCAGCGGCTCGTCCCAGCACAGCCGGCTCAATCCGGCAGGTGGTTCGGTGGATCAGACCGGTGCCCAGAACGTCCCCGTACCGGCAGACAAGATCATCGAGCTGCCGGAGATCACCGTCATCAAGATGATCGACCGGGATGCCAATGGTTCGTTCGAGTCGACTGCGAACGCCGGCGAGTACTGCTTCACGCTCGACTCCGGCAGCTGCACATCGACTGACTTCAATGGACAGGTGATTTTCATCAACGTGACCCCGGATGGCGCCCACACCATCACCGAGACGCAGCTCCTGTTCAACATGGGGACCTACAACTTTGCCTCCGGGAGTGGGACGAACTGCACCTTCAGCGGGAGCACGGCTACGGCCACCGTGGCGTCGGGGACTACCTCAACCGACGCGACATGCACCTTCAACAACAAGGCCAAGAACAGCCCCACCATCGCCACCCAGGTCAAGAAGACCGCCGACGACTCCAACGTGGCCGACGGGGGCAACGTCGCCATCGGCACCAGCCTCTATGACACCGCCACCCTCACCGGGGCCACCACCGACGCCGGCGGCACCATCGCCTACAGCGTCTACCCCGGCAGCGACTGCACCGGCACCGCCACCGACCT
>JBOGSE010000644.1:0-1831 GCA_050694895.1 bacterium
AGTTCAAGAAAGCGTAAGAACGCGTGCACGGCGACCCGGTTCCACTCCAAGCCGGTGTTGGAACGGCTCCTCACAGTGCGAGCCGTCGTCCAACGCATCTTGGACCCAAGGTACGTCGTCGCTGGCCTTCACTAACATCAACATCTGCTCAATTCCAGCAGAGGTAGCCCGCCGGATCCGCGCGGCCCACTACGCCTGGTCCCCGCCTCGCGCTGCTAGTCCGGTACTCAAAGTGAAGGTGCGGGGGCGTACCGCGTGCGTTTCCGGTTGTACCGGTCCACCCCAACACCTGCCCTGCTGCCACTCTCTCGCCCGCTGCGACATTCTGACTAGAGGTGGTCGGATGAATTGAGGCAGGGGGATAAGTGGACAGGTCCGCTCTCATCGGCGAAGATATCGCCGACCAAGGAGCGAGCACGATGCGCCGTCCCCGCCGGAATCACTCGCCGGTGTTCGAGGCCAAGGTGGCCCTCGCGGCACTGGAGGGTACCGAGACGCTGACCGTACTGGCCCAGCGTTTTGACGTCCATGCGCATCAGATCGCGCAGTGGCGGCGCCAGCTGGTGGCGCGCGCCGCGGAGGTGTTCGCGACCGCCGAAGATCGCCGGGCGGCGACCCCGGTGGACCTGAAGGCCCTGCACGCGAAGATTGGCCAACAAGCCTTGGAGCTGGATTTTTTGTCCAGCGCGCTCGGGCAGCCTCCCGGCTCGAGCGCAAGGCGATGATCGACCGGACGCACCCGCTGGCCGTGGCGGGCCAGGCCCGGCTGCTCGGCCTCTCCCGGGCCTCGATCTACTACGCGCCGCGTCCGGTGTCGGCGATCGATCTCGGACTCATGCGGCGCCTCGACGAGCTGCATCTGGAGCTGCCGTTTGCGGGCAGCCGGATGCTGCGGGATCTCCTCCGTGGCGAGGGCTTCGTCACCGGCCGGGACCATGTCCGCACGCTCATGCGGCGCATGGGGATTGCGGCGGTGTACCGGCGGCCGAGAACGAGCCGGCGGCATCGGGCGCACCCAGTCTTCCCCTACCTCCTGCGCACGCTCACGATCGAGCGCCCGAACCACGTCTGGGCCGCTGATATCACGTACATCCCGATGGCGCGCGGCTTCGTCTTTCTGGTCGCCGTGATGGACTGGGCGGCCCGGAAAGTCCTCACCTGGCGCGTCTCGCCGACGCTGACCAGTGACTTCTGCGTCGCCGCGCTGGAAGAGGCCCTCGCGCGCTTTGGCCGGCCGGAAATCTTCAACACCGATCAGGGCGCGCAGTTTACCAGCGCCGATTTCCTCGGCGTGCTGCGGGGCCACCAGATCCAGATCAGTATGGACGGCCAGGGCTGCTGGCGGGACAACGTGTTTATCGAGCGCCTGTGGCGCTCCGTCAAGTACGAAGAGGTCTATCTTCACGCCTATGAAAGCGTGTCCGACGTCCGGGCCGGCTTGCGGCGCTACTTCACCTTTTTCAACGCACGGCGTCCGCATGATGCCCTGTGCCGGCGCACCCCCGATGCCGTCTACTTTGCCACGCAGCCGCACGAGGCGGCCGCGTCACCCAGCGGAACGCCACTTATCCCGGCCGCCTAACCTGTCTTAAATCATCCGACCACCTCTGGAAGTCTCCTGTGTACCCTGTCCGCTCGTAGAATGGCTTTTTCCCCGCCGCGTGGTCCGTCGTGTCGACGATGTCCACGATCTCCGGTGCGCCCCCCCCACGCACCTGCGGTGCGAGGGGCCTCGAGGATGGCCGGCATCCCTGTGACGAGCTGCGCACGGATGACCGTTCCGATCCCCGGTTTCAGTGCGGACCACGAGGCGCCTGAGTCCTTCCCGACC
>JBOGSE010000645.1:0-1709 GCA_050694895.1 bacterium
GTCGTCGTCGGGCGGTGGGCGCCCAGATAGGAGGCCCAGACCGCGTTGAGGTCGTCCTGCTCGGCGACATCGGTGAGGTAGCGCGTCGCCGACACCACGTCGGACAACGTGCAGCCGGCCGCGGCCAGAGTGGTCTTGAGATTCTCCATGACGAGCACGGCTTGATCCCGCATGTGGGGTGGCAGGTCGAACTCCTCCTCGCGATGCGGGTGGCTGTGGTACACCGGAGCCGCGGTGAGGCCGGAGAGGAACAGCAGGCTGCCCCGCCGCACCAGGAGTGCCGGAGCGTAGGGCATCTCCACGTGGCGCTTGTCCGGGTGGTGCACCGCGCGCAGATCCTTGGCCATGACCGGGCATGACATGATTGACGCTCCTCCGTCCCGCGTCAAGCGGCTTCGCGCCCGGAACCTTGACACCCCGAGGCATGTTTGCTAGAACAAAGGCCCATTCCGGCCACGCCACTATCCGCTCGATACTGTTCCCGAGGAGGAATCGCATGACGACGACGTCCTGGAAACGTCTGGTCCCGGCCGCGCTCGCTCTCGCCGGCCTCGTGCTCGCGTCGCTGCCGGCATCCGCGCAGACTCCGATCAAGATCGGCGCGTCGCTCTCCCTCACGGGTACCTATGCCCAGCCCGGCACGTACCAGAAGGAAGGGTACGAGCTGTGCGCGGACCACGTGAACGCCAAGGGTGGGCTGCTGGGACGCAAGATCGAGTTCGTCTTCTATGACGACCAGTCCACGCCCGCCACCGGCGTGCGTCTGTACGAGAAGCTGATAACCGAGGACAAGGTGGAAGCCGTGATGGGGCCGTACTCCTCGCCGATCACGGAAGCGGTGGCCAACGTGAGCGAGAAGTACCAGAAGGTCATGGTGTCGCCGCTGGCCGCCACCACCTCCATCTTCAAGAAGGGACGGAAGTACATCTTCATGGTGATCTCCCCCGCCGAGGGCTACCTCGAAGGGCTCGTCGACATGGCGGCCAAGCGCGGGCTCAAGACGGTGGCCATCCTCAACGAGGACACGCTGTTCACCAAGGCGTCGGCCACCGGGGTCGCCGAGCTGGCCAAGAAGAAGGGCCTGCAGGTGGTCTTCCAGGAGGCCTATCCGAAGGGGAACACCGACTTCTCGGCCATGCTGACCAAGGTCAAGGCCGCGAATCCCGACGTGATCGCGGCGTCGACCTACTTCGACGACGCGGTCGCCATCACCCGCCAGATGAAGGAGCTGAACGTCAGCGCGAAGATGTACGGCGTCACGGTGGGCGGTGATCTCCCGAAGTTCTACGATCTGCTCAAGCAGAATGCCGAGTACGTGTACGGCGCCACCCAGTGGGAGGCAACCCTGCCGTATCCCGGTCAGAGGGAGTTCGTGGAGTCCTATCAGAAGAAGTTCAATCGCGAACCGGTGTACCATTCCGCGGCTGGTTACGCCGGGTGCGTGATCTACGCCGAGGGCGTCCGGCGGGCCGGCACGCTCGACTCGGACAAGGTGCGCGAGCAGCTCTTGAAGCTCGAGATGAAGACGTTCTTCGGCGACTACAAGGTGGAGCCGGACGGCTTCCAGGTCGCCCACAAGATGGTCATGTTCCAGTGGCAGGACGGCAGGAAGGTCACGGTGTGGCCGGACGATCTGGCCGGCGGCAAGGCGCGCTTCCCGACGCCGCCCTGGAGCCAGCGCTGACCGCATGAACGCTTGATCCGCATCG
>JBOGSE010000646.1:0-2365 GCA_050694895.1 bacterium
CCCTCCTCGTCCTGCCGGGCCATGTCACCTGTGAGCAGCCACCCGTCGAAGTACTTTTCCTCTGTCGCCTGAGGATTCTGCCAGTACTCCTTGAACACGACCGGATCCCCCGTTCCCCGAACCGCGATCTCGCCCGATTGCCCGGGGTCCACGGGCGATCCGTGCTCATCCACCAGGACGACCTCGTGACCGGGGAAGGCCCGTCCCAACGAGCCGGGCCGCACCGGGTAGAGACGGGAACAGTTTCCGCAGACCAGGTTCGCTTCGGTTTGGCCGTAGATCTCGTGGAGGGCGACAGCACACAGCTCTCGATCCCGCCACTCCAGGATGACCGGATTGACCGGCTCGCCACCGCTCATGATCGCCCGGAGGGCCAGGCGAAACCGTTTGGCCGGCCGCTCGACCTGCATGGCCATCTTGAGCGCCGTCGGCGGCAGGAAGGTGTGGGTGACACCGCATGTTGCCATCAGGTGAAAGGCCCGTTCCGGGTCGAACCTGGTCGACTCATAGGCCACCACAGGGCCGCCGTACCGGAGCGCCGGGAAGAGGAGGTCGTACGCCCCGCCGATCCATGCCCAGTCCGCCGGCGTCCAGTAGACCTCGCCGCCTTGAGGCACGAAATCGAAGTAGAGCTGGAAGGAAGGCACGTGGCCGAGCAGGATCCGGTGGCCGTGAAGCGCGCCCTTGGGTGGGCCAGTGGTGCCTGAGGTATAGATGATGAGCGCCGGGTCATCGCCATCCGTCAGGACGGGGTCGAACCGGCCCTGCGCCCCCTCCAGCGCCCGGCTCCAGGTGAGGTAGCGGCACCCGCCGATCCGGCCTCCCTCCGGCAGCTCCGGTGGGTGCTGCGCCTCGACGACGATGACCGTCTCGAGCGCCGGGAGACGCTCGTGCAACCCGGCGAGCTTCGGGACGACCGTCGGGTCGACGACCGCCGCCTTGCTGCCACTGTTCTCGAGCCGGTAGGCCAGGGCGTCAGGACCGAACATGCGGGTGAGGGGGACCGCGATCCCTCCCAGTTTGTATACCGCGATGTGCGCCGCGGCGGTCTCCATCCGCTGTTGGAGGATGATGGCCACGCGGTCGCCCCGCCGTACGCCGTATGCGCTGAGCGCGTTGGCCAGCCGGTTCGAAGCCTCCCGCAGCGCCCCATACGTGTACGATCCCGCCTCACCCGTTTCAGACTCGAAGAGGATGGCCACGCGATCCGGATCTTGCGCCGCCCACCGATCGCACACATCGAGGCCGATGTTGTAGGGAGACGGAACCTGCCAGCGGAACGCCCGCTGGGCCTCGGCGTACGGGCGCCCCTCGAAATCTTTGAGCCGAATCATCGTGTCCGAGACACGATCCGCTGAGACATCCGGGGTGGTGAGACCTGCTACGGCGGAGAGACTGCGGGGGTTGACGGTCGCACGGTAGGGCCTTCAGCGACGATCCCGCGGCTCTCGTGCGCCTGAGCGGTCACGAGCAGACCCAGATACACGACACCTGCGCTCACACCCAGCAGCACCGCGGTCGCCAGCGCCCGCGACACCACGTAGATCCAGCTCAGCGTGACGCTGGATAAACCGGTCAGCGCCAATCCGAGTACCGGGAGCACGGGGGCCCCGCATCCCACGACGCTGCAGGGCATCGTGGAAAAGCCGAGCGTGCTCATAAACGCGCCGGCGACGCCGGCGCGCCCGCCGCCCTTTCCGGCCAGACGGGGCGGATACGCCCTCAGCTGGCCTCGCCGGTGGGACCACAGCACGAAGTACGCTCCGAACAGGAGCGAGATCAAGAGCCATCGCAGGACGTCGCGGACCGTGACAGTATACCCCCACTCCGGGGCGTCGTAGGGGCTGTCGGCGATGAACCAGTAGAGCGCGGCGTCTATCGGAAACGTGAGCTTCCGGCTCAGCGACGCTTCATCGGAGGCGAGCCATGCCGGCAGGTTCCGCAGCCACGGGTTGAACGAGAAATGATCCCAGGGTTTCCGGACGACCGAAAGCATAACAGGAGGCAGCAGCAGGTTCAACAGGAAGACCGCCAGGGTCACCGCGACGAAGATTCTGCGGTGAACCCGGATGGCGCTCCTGATGCCCCGCGCCGCTCTTCCAACCGTCCGCGACACTCTGCGCAGCACCATAGTCTTGCTAGCCTCGTATGGTCTTCATGACCTCTTCGTCATCGAAGACCTCCTGCGGGCCGCCTTCGAAAATGATCTCTCCCCGATCGATTACATACAGTCTGTCGGCGACCTTCGTGGCCGTCATGATGTTCGACTCGGCGATCAGTAAAGAGATGCCCATGTCTTTGATTCGCTTCACCGTGTCCGCGAATCGGTTCACGACGACCGGTGCCAGGCCCTCGAAGGCTTCGT
>JBOGSE010000647.1:0-5711 GCA_050694895.1 bacterium
TGCGGCGGCTCTTGGGCGCCTGGCGGGAGTAGACCCTTCCCGCTCATCCCGCAGAAGGGCCCACCGTATCGGATATACTTGCGGCTGATGATAGACGGGGTGATGTCTCGGCCATTTAGCGCGACGAACCAGAGAGCCGGCGACTACCGGCCTTCCGGATGGGATCGGCCGCCTCTCCACAGGAAAGCGCTCCCTGCACCATGAGACATCCCCGCGGACTGCGCGGGCCGGTGTGCAAGTCGGCGGCCCCGCGCAGGAGCCGCTCAACGACAGCGCGTGCTGTCGGCTCGTTCAGGGCGTCGCGCACAAAGCCTGCCGGCAATGCTGGTGTTCAGCGAAAGGGAGAGTCCCATGAAGAATGTAGCTCGATTGGTGGCGAAGGCGAAGGCCGTACTGACGTTGCTGGCACTCTCGGCGCTTGCCGCATGCGCTGCGGTACAAGGTGCAGCTGGCCTGCCCAAGGGCTTTACGGAGAGGGTTGCCAATGTGGATGGCGTGACGATCAACTACAAGATCGGAGGCCAGGGGCCGGTGGTCGTCTTGCTTCACGGCTACACCCAGACAAGCCACATGTGGATGCCCCTGATGCCCTTGCTCGCCACGTCCCACACTGTGATTGCTCCGGACCTGCGCGGCGCTGGCGGCTCGGAGCGCACGCAGGACGGGTACGACAAGAAGACGCTTGCGAAAGACATCCGCGGTCTTGTACACCAACTCGGCTATGAGCAGGTGAGCGTCGTCGGGCACGACATCGGGTTGATGGTTGCCTATGCGTATGCGGCGCAGTACCCCACGGAGGTCAGCAAAGTCGTCCTGATGGATGCGTTCTTGCCGGGTGTCGGCAATTGGAAGGACGTGTGGCTGCTGCGCGACCTCTGGCACTTCCACTTTCATGGCGACACGGCGCTGGCGTTGGTCGCGGGGCGGGAACGCATCTACTTCGAGCACTTCTGGAACGACTTTGCCGCCGACAAGACCAAGTCGGTGCCCGAGGCGGATCGCCAAATCTACACCGCAGCCTACGCGCGGGCGGACGGCATGCGGGCTGGCTTCCAGTACTTCAAGACCTTCGAGCAGGACGCGAAGGACTTAGCCGCGTTCTCGGCGACCAAGCTGGACATGCCCTTCCTTGTCCTCACGGGTGAGAAGGCCTCCGGCACGTTCCTCATCGACCAAGCCAAAATGGTCGCGACCAATGTGTCCGGCAGCGTGGTGAAGAACTCCGGTCACTGGCTGATGGAGGAAGCCACCAACCAGGTCGTCCCGGCGATCGTCGCGTTCCTCAACTGAGCCAACGCTCTGATCGACGGCGGCATGACCCCCCCGCATAAGCCGCTGCATATAGCCGTAGGTGGGGTCTAGGTCCCAAGCCTCCCCTCGAACGGAGGCCCGTCAACCGCACAGAACACACGCCGCTCCACACCGGCCCGCTGCCTGTCGCAGGCCGGCCGCCCGTCCCGCAGCTGATCGCGAATCAACAGCCACGCAAGAGCGCCCCCGACCGCGACCAGGGCGGCGGAGATCCGCATGGCGAGCCGGAACCCGCGAGCGAATAGCTCGGCATCGCGGAACGCGTCGCCGGTGAGCCCCGCGACCACGGGCAGTACGGCCACCGCGAGCAGGGCAGCGGACTGTGCCACCGCATTGTTCACACCGGAGGCGATCCCTGAGTAGCGCTGGTCCGCGGACGCGAGCACCGTCGCGGTGAGCGGTGCCACGTTGAGGGAGAGACCGAGGCCAAAGATCACCGCACCCGGCAGCACGTCGGTGACGTAGGACGCGCCGGGCCCAATGCGCGCCAGCAACAGAATCCCGGCCGCCATCATCAGCGGCCCGACCGTCATGGGGCGCCGCGGGCCGATGCGCTCGGCCAGGGCGCCTGCCCGCGATGACAGGAGCAGCATCAAGAGGGTGACGGGCATCAACGCAGTCCCCGCCCGGAGCGGTGAGTAGCCCGCGACCTGCTGGAGCTGGACCAGCAGGAGGAAGAACAGGCCCGCCATGCCGCCATAGACCACGAACGTCACCAGGTTCACACCAGAAAACTGCTGAGAGGCGAACAGCTGGAGCGGAACGAGGGGCGCGCGCGTGCGGTGCTCGGCCAGCAGGAACGCGATCAGGGACAGCGTGCCCGTGGCGCCGGCCGCGAGCACCACTGGTGAGGCGCCTCGATCGCCCGCGGCGATCAGTGACCAGGTGAGCGCGCCCAGGCCGACCGCCCCGAGGACCGCGCCCAGCAGGTCGAACTCCGCGCTCGCATCGCGCGGGTCAGCCTTGCTCTCCGGCACGTGGCGTGCGCTGATCCACAGGACGGCGACCGCGACCGGGAGATTGATCCAGAAAATTGTGCGCCACGAGCCCGCGCCAACCAGCCACCCACCCAACAGCGGGCCGATGGCCGCCGCAATGCCGCCGAACCCGGACCACGCGCCCACCGCGCGGGCGCGCTCGCCGGCGGCAAAAGACGACTGGAGGATGGCCAGGCTGCCGGGCGTCAACAGGGCCCCGCCGATTCCCTGGAAGGCGCGAGCGACCGCCAGGACCGTCACGGTCGGTGCGGCCGCGCACAGGAGGGACGCCAGCGCGAACCAGACGATCCCGACCTGGAACATCCGTCGGCGGCCATAGCGATCGGCCAGGGATCCCGCGAGCAGGATGAGCGACGCCTCGGACAAGGTGTAGGCGTTGACGGTCCATTGGAGGCCTGCGACCGTGGCGTCGAGGTCGGTACCGATCGCAGGAAGGGCCACGTTGACGGTGGTGGCATCGAGCATGGCCAGGCCGGACGCCCCGACCGTGGCGCCCAGCACCCACCAAGCCTGCGGCGTGCCCCACCGGATTCTCGCGGCGGTCTCCGAGCCGGACCCCATGGAGTCCCCTTCTACGACTGGCTTGGGAGCGAGCTGGGTGCCATCCCCGGGCGACGTTCTCTCTCTAGCGCTGGCCGAGTGCGCTTGAGCATTGCCGCCATGGCATGGATTTCCTGGGACCGCGGCCCGGTCAGTTCTCTCGGCGTCGCTCAACGTCCTCGGAATTGCGCCTGGCGCTTCTCCAGGAAGGCCCGCGTGCCCTCGATGAAGTCCTCGGTCTCGCGCACGGCCCCAAAGGCCTTGGCTTCGAGATCCATCCCCTGCTCGAGGGTCACGTCGCCAGCCTGCCGGACGCAGTCCAGGATGACCTTCACGGCGATCGGCGCCTTGGTGGCCAGGTTGGCCGCGACCGACCGCACCCGCGTCATCAACTCCGAGGCCGGCACCACGCCGTTGATGATCCCCAGGCGCAGCGCCTCGTGGGCGTCAAACATCTCTCCCAGCAGCAACACCTCCAGCGCCTTCTTCTTCCCCACGAGGGAGGGAAGGTGTTGGGTGGCGCCCCACAGGGGGTTGAGGCCCAGGGTGACCTCGGGCTGGGCGAACTTGGCCCCGTCGGCTGCGTACGCCAGGGTAGAGGCGTAGACCAGCTCGAACCCGCCCCCGAAGCAGTAGCCGTTGACGGCGGCGATGACGGGCTTGCCGAGCCCCAGCATCAGCGTGGGGAGGGCGCCGCGGCCCCCCAAGGCCCCGCCGGCGGCAAAGTCGTGAAGCTCGCTGACATCGGCCCCGGCGATGAAGGCTTTCTCGCCTGCGCCGGTGAGGACGACGACGCGAACCGCCTCGTCGTCCCGCGCCCCCGTGAACGCCGCATGCAGCTCCGTGATGGTGGCACGGTTCAAGGCGTTCAAGACTTTGGGCCGATTGACCGTAACAGTGGCAATCCTATCACGGACCTCATAGAGCAGATTTTCGTATGCCATGCTCGCTCTCCTAGACTTGTGCCATGCCGCCATCCACAAACAATTCCGTTCCCGTGATGTAGCTGCTGTCGTCGGATGCGAGAAACACCACGGCCTTCGCGATCTCATTGGGTGTACCGAGCCTGCCGAGCGGAACACTGCTGGAAAGCGTCTTCAAGCGTTGGTCGCCCGCTCCTGTGGAAGCCACCAGGTCATGGAGTCCGGGCGTCTCGATGGGGCCTGGGCTCACGGCGTTCACGCGAATGCGGCGATCCTTTAAGTCCGTTGTCCATGTCCGCGCGAACGAACGCACGGCGGCTTTTGTGGCGCTATAAACACTATTCGCCGGCAACCCTTTACTGGCGACGATGGACGCATTCAGGATGATAGAGGCACCATCGGGCATCAGCGGAAGCGCCTTCTGCACCGTGAAAAGGAGCCCTTTCACATTGATGTTGAAGATCGAGTCATAGTGCTCCTCAGTGATCTTCCCGAAGGGAGCATACTTCGCAGCCCCGGCATTCGCGAACACAATATCGAGCTTGCCCTTCTCCCGCTTGATTTGTCCGAAGAGGCGATCAAGATCGCCAAGGTTCGCCACGTCTCCTTGTACGCCGGTGACATTGCGTCCGATCTCCTTGACGGCCGCAACCAACTCCGGTTCACGGCGCCCCGTGATGAAGACGTATGCGCCTTCGTTCACAAACTGCTTCGCCGTCGCAAGGCCAATGCCGCTATTGCCACCCGTGATGAGGGCAATGTTTCCTTCAAGCTTCCCCATGGTATCTCTCCTGAGTTGTCAGTTGTTCGCTCGTCGGGCGGCGCGGCACCACAAAGGTCCCGATGGTCACCTGAACGGCCTCGTCGTTCTGGTTGAGCGTCGTCGTTCGCACCTTGATCAATCCCCGATCTGGACGCGACCTCGAGGGCCGCACCTCGAGGATCTCGCTCTCGATGCGCAGCTCATCCCCGGGCCGCACGGGGCGTGGCCAGCGGAACTCGTCGAAGCCGGCGCCCACGATGCCGCCGGCGGGTTTGAGGTCACTCTCGACCAGCAGCCGCATGGTGACCGCGGCGGTGTGCCAACCGCTGGCGGCCAGCCCGCCAAATATCGTGTCGCGCGCGGCTTCTTCGTCGAGATGGAACGGCTGCGGATCAAACTCGGCGCCAAAAGCCTTGATTCGCTCCTTGTCGATCTGCAGCCGACCGGAGCGAAAGGTCTGCCCGGCGGCAAAGTCTTCGAGATATCGGCCAGTCATTTCCCTTGATCTCCGCGCTTGAAGCGCTCCAGCGCCGCCGTCTCTCACTGGTTGGTGATGACGGCGCGAAACCGAACCTTGCCTTCGGCAACGCGTTCGTAGGCTTGGGCGATCTCGGCGAGCCGGTAGGTCTCGACCATCACCAGCACCTTGCCGGCCGCGGCGAGCGCGAGCGCTTCGTGAAGGTACTCCGGCCCGTTCTGCTGGCTCCCGAGCACGCGGATGCGCTTCATGATCAGGTCCGCCGGGGAGAGCAGGAGCGGCTTCGCCTCGAAGCCCATCAGCACGAAACGGCCGTCGGGGCGCAGGCCCTGGATGCTGTCGGCCATGGCGTCCATCGAGTTGCTCGTGCCGAGGATCACGTCGGCCCCGCCGGCACCGGCCAGGCCCTTGCCGTCGCGGACGATTTCATCGGCCCCCATCTGCCGGACGAACGTATCCTTGTCGGGAGAGCGAGAGAGGGCGATGGTCGTGAAGCCTGCGGCTTTCGCGTACTGCACCGCCAGATGCCCGAGGCCGCCCACGCCGACGACGGCCACGCGCTCCCCGGGTTGGGGCTCGGCCCAGCGGAGGCCCGACCACACCGTGTAGCCCGCGCAGAAGATCGGCGCCGCCTGCTCCCAGGCGAGGCCGCTGGGCAGGAGCATCGTGGCGTCGGCATAGGCCAGCATGTACTCGGC
>JBOGSE010000648.1:0-4247 GCA_050694895.1 bacterium
GTCCCCTGGCGGGATGCCGTGGTGACCCCGCCGCGCATCGTCGATGGACATGCGCTGCCGCCTGCCGCGCCCGGTCTGGGTATCGAGGTCGATGAGGCAGAGGCCGTTCGACACCCATTTGCACAGGAAGAGCTCATGCGCTACTGGCATGCGGACGGCTCGGTCGCGGACTGGTGATTGGACGAAGACTTCTGATCCTGGGCGGCACCGTTTTTCTCGGCCGGCATCTGGTCGAAGCCGCCCTCGCACGCGGGCACGCGGTCACGCTGTTCAACCGCGGCCAGCATAATCCGGGCCTGTTTCCCGAAGTGGAGAAACTACGTGGGGATCGTGACGGAAACCTGACCGCGCTCCGTGGCCGCTCCTGGGACGCCGTGATAGACACCTGCGGTTACGTCCCACGCATTGTGCAGGCATCGGCGGAGCTCCTCGCGGACGCGGTGAGACACTACACGTTCATCTCCAGTATCTCCGTATACGAAGGTCCCGAGTCCGACGAGAACGGGCAGGTCGGCCGGCTGCAGGATGAGCGTGTGGAAGAGATCACCGGACAAACCTATGGCCCACTCAAGGCGTTGTGCGAGCGGGCCGCAGAGCAGGCGATGCCGGGCCGGGTCCTGAACGTGCGCGCGGGCGTCATCGTTGGTCCCCACGACCCAAGGGATCGCTTCACCTATTGGATCCGGCGCGTTGCCGGCGGCGGCGAAGTGTTGGCGCCGGGTCGGGCGGAGCGATCGGTGCAGTTCATCGATGTGCGCGACCTGGCCGGGTGGATCATCAGAGCCGTGGAGAACACCGTGACCGGAGTCTACAATGCTACTGGGCCCGGGAAGAGGCTCACGATGGGTGAGCTTCTTGCTGACATCAGGAGCATCAGCGGCAGCGGCGCCCGCTTCGTGTGGATCGACGAAACCTTTCTGATGGGCTCCGGAGTCGTCCCTTGGGTAGAGATGCCGTTGTGGGCACCTGAAACACGGCCAGCAGCGGCACTCATCTCGTCAGTCGACAGCGGCCGGGCGATCGCGGCCGGGTTGACCTACAGGCCAGTCGGCGAGACGATCCGCGATACGCTTGCCTGGGACGCCTCATGGCCGCCGGACGCACCTTTGGCTGCCGGGCTAACCAGACAACGCGAGCATGAGCTACTCCTGGCCTGGCGGGCCCGTTCGCAGACGTCGCACGGGGGCAGGCACTAGGCAACGGAAGCCAAACACGGCAGAGGGTCACGATAAAGGGGGCGCTGAGATGAAAGTCAAGACGCGGCAGGATGAGTTGTACGCGGCCAGCGAGCGGCACACGCCCGGCGGCGTGCACACCGCCAACCGGTACATCCCCGAGAAGATGGTCTTCACGCGCGCCGCGGGGCAATACATCTGGGACGCCGACGGCACCCGGTACGTGGATTATCACGCCGCCTTCGGCCCCTTCATCCTGGGGCACGCGCATCCCGAGGTGAACCGGCGGGTCATCGACACGATTCAGCAGACCGATCTCTTCGGGGTCGGCACCACCGACCTCGAGGTGGCGCTCTGCGATAAGCTCGTCCAGCACGTGCCGGCGGTCGAGGCCGCGCTGCTGTGCAACTCGGGGTCGGAAGCGACATTTCACGCCATCCGGCTGGCCCGCGCGGTGACCGGGCGCCGCTACATCCTCAAGTTCCAGGGCTGCTATCACGGGTTCCACGACTCCGTCCTCCGGAACATGCTCAGCGCGCCGGAGAAGATTGGCAAACGCGATCCCGGATCGACGGGGATACTCGATGAAGTCATCGACGCCACCCTGGTGTGCACGTTCAATGACCTCGACGACGTCGAGCGCACGATGCGGGCGCACAAGGGCAACGTCGCGGCCGTCATCCTCGAGCCCATTCCTCACAACATCGGCACCGTTATGCCGAAACCCGGATTTCTCGAAGGCCTGCGGCAGCTGACGCGTGATCACGGCACGATCCTCATCTTCGATGAGGTCGTCACCGGATTCCGTCACGGGCTGGGCGGGTACCAGAAGATCTGCGGGGTCACCCCCGATCTGGTCAGCCTGGGCAAGGCCGTGGCCAACGGGTTTCCGCTGGCGGTCCTGGGCGGCCGCAAGGACCTGATGGGTGAGTTCAACACACGGCCCGGTGGACCGGTCTTCTTTGCCGGGACGTACAACGGCCACGCCGTGGGAGTGGCGGCGGCCCTGGCGGCAATCGACATCATGGAGCGCGAGCCCGTGCACACGCACGTCTTCGCACTGGGCGACCGCGTGCGGCGCGGGCTCCACGACATCCATCAACGCCTTGGGGTGACGGCAACGGTCGCGGGGTTTGGGTCCATCTTCGTGACCTACTTCATGGACGGCCCTATCGAGAACTACACCGATCTGATGCGCAACGACGCCGAGCGCTTTCTCGACTACCGCCGGCGTCTGATGTCGCGCGGAGTCTTCAAGATTCCCATGAACCTCAAGCGGGCGCACATCAGCTACGTGCACACTCAGGCCGACATCGACAATACGCTGCAGGCGGCGGAGGATGTCCTCACCGAGATGGGCATGAGATCAATGACGCAATGAACCGTGAGTACCATCACTGGATCAGCCCGAATCTCGGCCGCTCGATGGAGACGCTGGTGTGTGGGCATGCCGGCGCACCCGTCCTGGTGTTCCCGACCACGATGGGGCGTTTCTACCAGTACGAGGACTTCGGCATGGTCGCGGCACTGGAAGCCAAGATCGACCAGGGCCTCATTCAGCTCTACTGTCCGGACAGCGTCGACGCCGAATCCTGGTACAACCGCGCCGTCCCGCCGCGCCAGCGAGTGCTGCGGCACCTCGACTACGAGCGCTATGTCCTCGATGAATATCTGCCGTTCATCCGAGGCCGGACGTCCGACCCGCTCCTGGTGACCGGGACGTCATTCGGCGCCTTTCATGCCGTCAACTTTGCCTTCCGGCACCCGGCCCTCGTGACAAAGGTGGTGGCGCTCTCGGGCCGCTATGACAGCAAGGCCTTCATGGATGGGTACCACGATGACGACGTCTACTTCAATTGCCCCGTGGACTACCTCCCGAATCTGACCGACGACGCCTTTCTTGAACCCTTGCGGCGCATGCGCATCGTTCTCCTGTCCGGCGAGCACGACATCGCGCTGTCCTCCACGCGCTCGATCTCTGAGATGCTGACGGCAAAGGAGGTCCCCCACGAGCTGGCGATCTGGTGGGGCCGCACGCACGATTGGCCGCTCTGGAGGGAAGCGATCTCGCACTATCTGTGACTCCTTTGATTCGGCCGCGCACCCTCTCCTTCGCTTCCGAAGGCTCGGCCTCCATCAAACTTCCCTACGGTTGGCCTCGCCACACGTCCGCTCAGGGGAGAGCGTCGCGGCCGGCATGGCAGGGAGTCACATTCAGTCCGGCCAAATCAGAAGTGACCAATAAGCTCTGAACACATCTCCCCGGAGTGAGTGCATGAGCGAGTCGCGCAAGATTGGCCTCATGATTGGGCGGGAGGAGTCATTTCCCGCCGCGTTCATCGAGCACGTCAACCGGCGTGCCGTCGATGGAGTGACCGCGGAGCTGGCGCTCGTCGGCGGCACGCGACTGGACGATCCACGGCAGTATGCGGTACTCATCGACCGGATCTCGCATGAGGTCCCGTACTACCGCGGCTTCTTGAAGTACGCCGCGCTCGCAGGCACGGCCGTCATCAACAACCCCTTCTGGTGGTCGGCCGACGAGAAGTTCTTTGGGACTGCCCTGATGGCCCGCCTGGGGGTCGCGGTCCCGCGCACGGTCCTGCTTCCCAACAAATCCTACATTGAGGACATCACGGCGGGGTCGCTCCGCAACCTCGCGCATCCCCTGCCGTGGGAAGACATGATCGAATACGTGGGCTTCCCCGCAATCCTCAAGCCGAACACCGGCGGCGGCTTCAAGCAAGTGTACAAAGTCAACACGATGGAAGAGTTGTGGCGCTGCTACGACGAGACCGGGCTACAGACAATGATCCTGCAGGAGTTCATCGAGTTCGATCACTATGTGCGCTGCATCTGCATTGGCCGGCGGGAGGTCATGCCGATCCGCTGGGATCCCCGGCTCTACTGGACCGAGCGCTACATCGTGGATCACCAGCACCTGGCCCCGGAACTGGGCGCGCGTGTCGTCCACGACGCCCGACTCATCTGCGAGACATTGGGCTTCGATATGAACACGGTCGAGTTTGCGATCCGGGACAACGTGCCGTACGCGATTGACTTCCTCAATCC
>JBOGSE010000649.1:0-1822 GCA_050694895.1 bacterium
ACCGGGCTGGCCTGATCGATCACGCGGACGGATTCCCCGTCACCGCGGCCGGCGGTGCCGGTGAGGCGGTGACCAGGCAGGGTGTCGTCTTCTCCGATCTGAGCGCAGCCGCATCGACGCATCCCGACCTGCTGCGCGAGCACCTGATGAGCACCTTCACCGACCGTGACCGTCACAAGTTCCGCGGCCTGCACGCGGCGCTGTGGTCGGGCGGTACCTTTCTCTACGTGCCGAAGGGCGTCGAAGTGGCGCTGCCGCTGGTGGCGCGGACGTGGCTGGGACGTTCCGGTGCCGCGGTCTTCCCGCACACCCTGGTCGTCGCCGACGAGGGCAGCAAGGTCACTCTGATCGATCTGTACGCGTCCACCTCAGCCGGCGGCCGCACGTTCGCCTGCGGTGCGGCGGAACTCATCCTCCGCGCGGGTGCACAGGTTCGATACGTTGCCTTCCAGGAGTGGGGCCCCGCGATGTGGGACGTCGGGAGCCTGATCCGGGCGCATCTCGATCGCGATGCCACGCTGAACAGCCTGGTGGTCGGCCTCGGGGGCCGCCTGGTCAAAGTTGATGTGGAATCCCAGCTCCTGGGCTCGGGCTCCTCGTCGGAGATGCTGGGCCTGTATTTCGGCGTCGATAGGCAGCACCTCGACTTTCATACGCTGCAGGAGCACCGGGCCCCGCACACGCTGAGCGACCTGCTGTACAAGGGGGCCGTCACGGACCAGGCCCGGGCCGTGTTCGCAGGGTTGATCCGGGTGGACTGGGGCGCCCAGAAGACCAACGCCTTCCAGGCCAACCGGAACCTGATCCTGTCTGACGGCGCCCGGTCGGACTCCATTCCCAAACTGGAGATCATGGCCAACGATCTGCGCTGCACGCACGGGTCGGCGACCAGCCGCCTCAACGAAGAGCACATCTTCTATCTGATGAGCCGCGGCCTGAGCCGCGCCCAGGCGACCCGCATGATCGTCGAGGGATTCTTCGCCGACGTCTTCGATCGCATCCCGGTGGAACAGGTGCGGGCGTACTTGCAGCAGAAGATCGCGCAGAAGATGACGCCGGCATGAGCGAATTCATGAAGGTGGCCACAGTGGGGGAGGTTCCTCCGGGCACCGCGAAGCAGGTAGTCGTCGACGGGCGGAAGGTTGCGATCGTCAACGTCAAGGGCACGATCCATGCAATCGACGACACGTGCACGCATGAAGAAGAATCGCTCTCGGCGGGTCCCGTAGTCGGGGAGATCATCGTGTGCCCCAAACACGGCTCGCGGTTCCACGTGCCCACCGGCCGCGTGCTCTCGTTGCCGGCCGTCCGGCCCGTGGACACGTACGAGGTGAAGGTCGAAGGCGATGACATCCTGCTCTCCCCACAGCCGCGCCGCGGTCAGGGGATGCCGCACAAGAAGTAGGAGAGGGATCATGGCGATTGCCGCGACCGTCCGAGACGATTTCCCGCTGCTGCGCCAGACCATGAATGGCAAACCCTTGATCTACCTCGACAGCGCAGCGACCTCGCAGAAACCGCGCGTGGTGCTCGATGCCCTGATGCACTACTACCGCGAGTACAATGCGAACGTGCACCGCGGGATCTACCGGATCGCGGAAGAGGCGACCGCCAGGTATGAGGAATCGCGCGCGAAGATCGCCGCCTTCCTGGGCGCCGCACGTCCCGAGGAGGTCGTGTTCACGCGCGGGACGACCGAGGCGATCAACCTGGTGGCCGCGACCTGGGGCCGCGCCCGGGTAGGCCCCGGCGACGAGATCGTGCTCACCGAGATGGAACACCACAGCAACATCGTGCCGTGGCAGCTCCTTGCCGCGGAGAA
>JBOGSE010000650.1:0-1135 GCA_050694895.1 bacterium
GTCCACGGGCTCCCGGGCCTCGTCCCGTTTGCGAACGACATCGGGCGGCAGACCGGCCAGGGCCTCGGAGATCAACTTCACGCACCGCCACACCACCGATAGGCGCATGGCCGAGTCCTGGGATACCGGGATCCCCGCATGGACGGGATCCCCGATGTCGGCCGCGGTGCCCCACAGCTTCATCTTGTCGATCGAGTGGGACTCGCTCTGGGCTTCGGGGTAAAGCAGGGCTCGGACGAACGTGCGCAGGCTCATAGGGCTATGAACTCCGGGGGCTCAGCTGGCACTTGGGTTGCCTGGTGGACCGCGATGGCCAGCGCGATCAATATCCGGGTCTGCGGCGTCTTGATGAATCGCCAGCCGCGCTCGGTTTCCTTGGTTGAGCCTCGAAGGACGGATGCCCGGAGGGCCGGATCCCCGTCGTGTCGGACTTGGCCGCCCTGGACCAAGCGATTGAGCGTGGTCGAGGCGATCGACAGCCGCTCCGGCGAATGGGGCACCTCCATCATGGGGATCCCCCGGGCGAACAGCAGTTCGGCCGATCGCTGGAACTCCACCCTGTCGTAGGAGCACTCCCGGACGTCGAAGCGCTCCGAGGCGGCAACCACCAGACGCTCGAAGTGCTCGAGGGGGGCATCCCCCGATGTACCGATCGCCGAGACGGCCACCCCACCGCCGTCCCGAGGGGCCGCGATCGCGATGCCCCCACTCGAGCCGGCGGTGACGTGGAGCCACACGGGTTCCCCTGCCTCCACGCCACCGATATCAACGCGCATGGCGTCCCAGTCGGGCGGCTCGATCCATGGCTTCTCCCCGAAGGTCCACACCCCACAGGCGAAGCGCGACCACTGGGCCGGGGTTGTCGAGGGCGAGTCATACCGCCGCCGAAGGGTCTGAATCGTGTGCCACGGTGCCGGGTTGGCCCGCTCCACCAGCTTCATGTCCGACTGGTCATCGTCATCCTCCAGGCACCACTCGTGAAGGACGAAAGAGCCATCGGCCGATGAGGCGCGGTTCTCCATGCCCTTGCGCTTGAAGCTGGGCAGGGCATGGGCAACGGAACGGAGCAGGCCGAGAGGGGAAGACTCGGCCCAGCCCGCGGTCGAGATCGTGATCATCTTCCCCTGACGGGGAC
>JBOGSE010000651.1:0-1952 GCA_050694895.1 bacterium
CGCTGTCAGTCAGAGCGCGAGCAGGCAAGGGAAAGCCGTGGATCCGCACACCCGTTGCGGTTGGGCACGAACGCCGCTCAGCATCGCGTATCACGATGCGGAGTGGGGTGTGCCTGTCCACGACGACCGGATCTTCTTCGAGTTCCTCACGCTTGAGGGGGCGCAGGCGGGCCTGAGCTGGGAGACGATTCTCAAGAAGCGCGAGGCCTATCGGGCCGCCTTCATGGGTTTCGATCCCGCGCGAGTCGCACGGTTCACCCCGGCGCGGGTCGAGCGGCTGCTTCGGAACCCGGGGATTGTCCGCAACCGGCTCAAGATCGAGAGTACGGTGCGCAACGCGCGGGCGTTCCTCGCCATCCAGCGCGAGTTCGGCAGTTTCGATGCCTACGTCTGGGGCTTTGTTGGGGGAGCACCGCGGGTAAACCGTTGGCGGACGTACCACGAGGTGCCCGCACGAACCCCGGAGTCCGACGCCCTCAGCCGGGATTTGTTGCGCCGAGGATTCACGTTTGTCGGCTCGACCATCTGTTACGCCTTCATGCAGGCGGTCGGGCTTGTCAACGATCACACGACCGACTGTTTCCGCTATCCGATCGTCGGACAGATGGTACGCGGGCCGCTGTCTACCAAGCGGCTGCACCCAACGGCGGCCGCGCGGCGAAAGCGCTGATTAGAAACCCGTGTCGGCGGTCGCCGCGGGTGAGCCGCAGGGCGTTCGAATTCCGGAGGGCTCATGATATCGCAGTCTTTCCGGAGAAGGCATTGGTTAACTGTTGAGATGTCCGTCTGCTATCTGGCCTTTTCCTCTCTTCTCCCACTTGCCCGGCCGCTGAAGCCTATAATAGGGGAGCTTGCTGACATTTTTCAGATGACCGCCTATTTTTGGCCCTACCCCATTTTCCTAGCCCTCCAGACGTGGCCCTTGTTCGAGTCACTATGGCCCCTCTTCACCTTGGCGGGGCTTGGACTTGTCGTGGCGTTTGCTGCATTGCTCCGCAAGTCGTTCCTTGCTTTCTTCGAACCAACCTGGTGGGCGCGTTTATCAGCAGCGGTCCTATGGTACGTTCCGCTGTTCCTCTCTCAAGCGATCCTTCTGCTCGTGATCTGGTCCCTCGGTTATCCGGTTGGCGAATGACGGCCGAAATTTGACCATCCGTTGCAGCCGCCGCCGGGCACGGTCCGGCGCGGCTCAACTTGTTCGTTCGGCGGCTGTCATCATCACCACAAAGCAAGACCGAGAAGGAGCCATATGAGCAACCAACTCGAAAACAAACGGGCGCTGGTAACCGGCGGCAGCCGGGGCATCGGAGCCGCCATCGTCAAACGCCTGGCCCGCGAGGGGGCGCATGTAGCCCTGAGCTATGTCAGCAAATCCGATCAGGCCCAGGCAACGGTGAAGGCGGCGCAGGCGTTGGGCGTCAAGGCGCTGGCGATCCAAGCCGACAGCGCCGACCCGAAGGCGGTGGTTGCGGCGGTGGAGCGAACGGTACGGGAACTGGGCGGAATCGACATTCTCGTCAACAACGTGGGCATCGCCGTCCTCGCGCCCCTTGGCGACTTTCGCCTTGAGGACTTTGATCGCACCTTCGCGGTGAACGTCCGCGCGGTGTTCGTTGCGACGCAGGCCGCCGTGAAGCACATGAAGGCGGGCGGGCGCGTGATCAACATTGGGAGTTGCAACGCCGAGCGTATGCCCTTCGCGGGCGGTGGCGTTTACGCTATGAGCAAGGCCGCGCTCGTGGGGTTGGTCAAGGGACTGGCGCGCGACCTCGGCCCGCGCGGCATCACCATTAACAACGTGCAGCCTGGCCCCGTGGACACCGATATGAATCCCGCCACCAGCGATTTCGCCAAGAGCCTGGTGCAACTGATGGCGCTGCCTCGCTATGGCACCGGCGACGAGATCGCGGCGATCGTGGCCTATCTGGCCGGCCCCGAGGCCGGATTCGTGA